>DATBGR010000534.1:0-1617 GCA_036557905.1 Nitrososphaeraceae archaeon
CAAACCAGTAAGAAAGTCTTGTAAAAGCACATTTTCAAAGTTATGATGTTTGATTGATAATTTCTCACTTGTAACATAGATGCTTTTAGATTGTTCAATTGGCGTAGAAGAAATACTAAAATTAATATCTGTCATCAAAGCACCAAGTAAAATTAAACAGTCACTAGATTCAACAAATTTCTTGACTAAAGGATGTCCCATAGCACCCTGGTACACACCAATGTAATATGGATCATCCTCACTTATTACCGACTTACTTAAGATAGTTGCCAATATAGGAATATTTGTCTTGTAAGCTAACTGCAGTATTTTGTCTTGTAATGCAAAACGATGAATCTCAACCCCTGCAATAATAACTGGCTGTTTTGAAGAATTTATCATTGCTGTTGCTTCCGCTAAGGCTTCTTGCATAGAATCAATATCCGTTTCAAGCTCAACTTTTGTAGTAGTGGTAGTTCTTGGTGAAACGGAATGGAGGTCAATATGTGGATCTTGGTAAATAGGTTCTGAAATTTTATCTCGCGGTAGCTCGATATATACTGGTCTCTTATATCTAATGGCGGAGGACAGGACTCGATCTATATCTTTGGCAGCTGTTAGAGAACTGTCTATAAGAACAGAATCAATAGTTATATGTTCAAAGATTCTTTGCTGCGTATCAAAATCTTTAACCTTATGATGAAGAAGTGGATTCTTTATACGTTCTTTTATTCCTGGTGCGCCAGATATCACTACAACGGGTGATTTTTCAGCATATGCCTGAGCTGCGGCATTAACAACTTTTAATCCACCCACGCAATATGTCACACACACAACACCTAATCCATTGATACGAGCGTATGCGTCTGCTGCAAATGCTGCTCCTTGTTCATCGCATGTATTGATAACCTTCAGTTTGTTTGATTGAATTAACTCGTGATAAAATCCAAGTACAAAATCTCCTGGAACACCAAAGACATGACGAACACCATAGTTATACAGACGTTGAATAAGATAACTGCCAACATTTTCGCTGTGGTCAGACATGTATTATTAAGTCTGAGAATGTGAGGTCTAATTAATAAAAATTAATCAAATTATTCCTAAAGTTCTGCATTTTAGTGTTGTATTAGATATCAAATATTATAGTTGGTTTTTGTTTATGTGTATCAAATACCGTTTCAGAATTTAATAGCAAGTATCTAACAATCGAAGGCAGGCGGCAGAGAGACATAATAATCATTCTTGGTGTATCAGAATCTTTTCTACAAGAATCAATAAATGATATTCACAAGAATTGTAACTATGATGACGAATACTGGATTTCAGAATTCCCAAAATTCAGAGTGTTAGATAGTTAGATAGTTAGATAGTTAGATCGAGTACACTTGTTGATAGTTATTATGTATATCATTATGGAGTCACTCAACATAAGTATACATCAGTTAATTAATTTAGTTCAGAATGAAATTGAGTATTGTATATTATATATTTTTGATTTTGGTCAATGCCGCTGCTACCAGTACACATTACTCGATTATTCAGTAAAATTATTCCTAAACACATTATAACCAATATTTTGACTATAAATTAAATGTGAATACTTATTTCATAATTGTGTCATTTCTAATACTGGGA
>DATBGR010000535.1:0-6611 GCA_036557905.1 Nitrososphaeraceae archaeon
GTACAAAGAAGAATTCCTTCCAAAGCTATTGGCAGATCCTACTGTGTCAAATGAAGATAAAGAGAAAATCAAAGACTTGCTTGCAAAGCCATTCAATCCCTATATCAGAAGGCATTCAGCACTTACTGAAAAATCTACCAACAAAGAACATCGATACCAGTTGATTAAACTCATACAGCCCATTTCCCTTGAACGAAAACAGGCTTTAGATATGATGCGTCACATAGATTCAATTTGTGTAAAGAGCGGTGTAGAATATCTTCATAAAGGATACAAGTCTAACAAATTGAATTTGATAATAACATCATTAAGTATAGACTCTACCATCGAAATATGTGAAGGCGAACGGCATCAGACATTGTTATCCGTAGCAGATTCCTTGCTTCTAAGATATAGAAACAAAGGAAAAACTGAGGAATGGCTAAAGAAATTCTTATCAGAGATAAATCAAAAGCTTTGCCATCCCGAACCGTTATCGGACGATGAAATAGATGAAATTTGGAATAGTGCAATAGAATACGTTAATAGAATAATAAGTGCGCGCGGCGCGCCTCCTCAAGGATCAAAGGAAGATGGTACGAACTTAATTGAATACACTAGCGAGGAAATAAAGAAAAAGTACAGATTTGCCGCGCTCCCCTCAAAGGACTACTATATTATAATGACGGCGTTTATACAAATGAAGGAGAAATCATAATTGAAAAGGAAGCAGAGGCAATATGTAACTACGAGCTATCAAATAAAGCATTAACCGAGATCAAGGGACACATTATACGGACATGCTATTGCAATAACGAAGACTTTGATAGAGACTTGAATATTATTAATATGAAAAATGGACTATATAACATCGAAACCGGTGAATTTAGAGAACACCATCCAGACTATTTATCTACGATTCAAATACCTATGACTTATAATCCTAAAGCCAAATCAAAAAGAATTGGAAAATTCTTAAGTGAAGTGACCTATCCTAAAGAAATTAGAACAGCCTTTGAAACAATGGCGTACACATTCTTGCGCGACAATCCATACGAAATTATTACAATATTATTTGGATACGGTGGAAATGGTAAAGGAGTCTTTACAGGTATCCTGACATCTTTACATGGCGCGCATAATGTAAGTAATGTCCCATTGCGCGCGATGATTAATAATACGTTTGCATTATCTGATTTGGAAGGAAAGAATGTTAATATCGATACAGAGCTATCTAGTACGAGTATAGAGGACACTGCAATTATTAAGAAACTTACTGGAAGACAACCCATCCGGATAGAGCGAAAAAATCAAAGAGCGTATGACACTGTGCTGCATGCTAAACTGTTCTTTAGCGCGAACAAGATCCCAATCACCTATGACACCTCGGACGCATATTTTAGGAGAAATAATATCATTAGCTTTCCAAATAATTTCGAGGCCAAAGATGATCCAGATCTACTAATGAAGTTGACTACTGACGAAGAGCTGTCTGGTATATTCAATGCCCTTATGGTTGCTCTAAGAAGAATATTGAAAATCAATAGGGGCATATTTATGAATGAAAAAACCATACATGAACGTCGTGAAAAATATGAGATAGTACTTGATCCAGTTGGTTCATTTGTAGATCTAGCGATAGCTAAAGATTCGATTGAAACAGACAGAGTGATAAAAGATGGTTTGTACCGGGCATACAAAAGGTTTTGCAAGGAAAAAAGATTAGCCATCGAATCTAAGGAAAACTTTGGCAAGATTCTAAAGAAGCAGTATAGATTTCAAGACGGAAGGGAGGCGGCTGGCTTGAGAAGAACGGTATGGAAAGGAGTTAGATTAACCGGGATATACAATCTAGAGGATGAGCAGCAGATGTTGGCAGCCTGAGATTTATTTCTCTAATGCATTATTATTGTATAAGTAGACATCCCACCATGCATTATTTTATCATCGTCGATGTATAGAAAAATCAACCCTGACGGATTAGATTTGCCGGCTCTTTATGATGAAATTTACGCTCAAGTCTCTAGTGATATTTTATCCGTCAGGGTATCCATAGTAACCATAGTACATATTCAATCAGTACAAAAACAAAAACTTAGTACCTACGGCGATGCACGCTGATATCATTATATGGAAATCAATATAGTACTATGGATACCCTGACAACTATGACGGCGGATTTTCCGGGTAATCTCGTGCCCAAATCACTAGCGATATAATTAAGCATATCACAGACGGTTTATGTTAACTTAATGGGTCCTGTGAAGTGTTGTTAACTATCGGGTCATGGCTCCGGAAAATATGAGAAAACATGGTCATATGTAACTCCGAGATGTTTTTGTTTCTCTTCAGTGTCTCTCGAAATACTGTCTCTCTTTTTCATATAATATTCACGTACTTCTTTGGTATCCATTATAACAAAATCGCTCTTGTCTAATGTTGCAAGTTGAGTTGGACCACCAGTATTGGAATCAAAAGATTTTATATCATTAATAGTCAAAAGTGCATACCATTTGTTATATTCCATATTATTAGCTAATAGACCAGCGGGATTAGCTCGAACGTGTTGTTTCATTAGAATCTTGGCATATAATCCACCAGTTCCAATGGAGTCGTAATCATCTTCAATTAAATAGACTCTGGGTATTGGATAAAAAGTCAATTTATACATAACAAATGATCTATCTTTCGTATTTGCACGAACCAGCGCAGAAACATCGAATATGTCTAACACTGGCTTAAGACCCATCTTTTTTGCTTTTTCTACATTGTATTCTCGAAACAATGGATAAACAACTTCATCGTCTATCTTTTGTCTGAGTGTTAATTCCGTAGATATATTATATTTAGATAAAGAATCTGAGAATTTATCAACCAATACTCTGATGTAACCAACATCACCCGAAGCGGCAACTCCAAGACTTTGACTTATTCTAAAAATTTTACTCACAGTATCTTTGACATATTTATTCGAGATTTTACTATCACTAGTTAGAATAATACCATCGTCTGATTTTATTCCCAGTACAGTAGTCAATGAGTCTATATACTGATCTTGAATCATATCGGCATAATTTAGATTTATGTTCTCAAGACCATAATTCACTTCTGCATCGTAATGCTGGATGTTCATGAGCTTCTGTCTTTTTCAGCATTTTGAATTATGGTAACCCACTTATCCTCGGCTTCAATCCTGACTCCGCATTTCTCGGCAGGTGTCTTATCACCAATGCCTTCATGCGGTCTCAGGAAGTTATGATATAATTGATAGCCGGGTAGTACGCAAGTATTAACGATCTTCAGGCCACGCATGACTTTTTCTCGATCACTGACTTCGCCATTCAGGCGTTCCATCTTATTGTTATTACGATCGCCTTGTAACCGAATATGCTGAATATGTCTACTCTTAGGTTGCTTGAGAGTGGCAAATTCATCCATGAATGCTGATTTATAATTAGGCGCGCCATCGATTATCAATACAGTTGGCCGTCTACCTGCTATCTCCTTAGCCTTTCTGAATAGCGGTCTTATGTCAGCAGTGTATTTCGTACCTGCCACCTGCTGGGCAATCCAGTAGCGGGCCTCATCGTCCATAATCGCATACATGTATTTCATATTACCCCTGAACTTGAAGTATAATTCATCCGTATGCCACGCGTTACCTAGCGACGGCAGCTTTACCTTCTCTACATAGCTCTGCATTAGAGTAACGTACTTACGAATCCATTTGTATACTGCGACATGACTCACCTTCACTCCTCGTAATTCTAAGAACTTCATGACATTACCGAAGGATTCACCGGTAAAGTATAATTGCATGGCAGACGTAATTGCGTCTGGAGTGGTGTGCATTTTCTCAAAGCTAATATTAAATGAGAATCTCTTACCATAATCCTTGCACAAATACCTCTGCATACTAAACAGTTTATTCCGTCTTATAGCTTTTTTCATTATACGCTCTGAACTGCAGTAGCGACGTGCAAGTTGCGAGATAGGTTTGATTACGACTTGCTCCTTTACAGTTTCACGAACTGCGCGACTGAATTCAACAATATAGATGTGTTTACATTTAACCCCGCGAAACTTATGATCCGAGCATGAGCATGTCCAACTGAGTTTAGTTAAGATGACTTTTTACTTTATCTTACTAGATTGAGAATTAACTACATATCGATAGTCACTGTATCTTTTAGCAGCCCTCTTGATACTAGCTATAACTTGTCCTCGTGATTCTCTCTCATTCGTGGATCCATTGGTTGAAGTATATATCTTATGGTAATATACCATAGAGTATTATTTAAGACTACCTATCAGTATATTAGCAGTGATTATATACCGCTAATGAGATTATGTAGATATGGGAGAGATTACAATTAAGGGATACATTTGTGAACGATGTAGTCATAAATGGACTCCGCGTGAAGAGGAATTACCGAGAGTCTGTCCGAAATGTAAGAGTCCATATTGGAACACCAAACGAAAACCAAATAGGAAAATAGGAGTATGAAATAATTGACATCTATCGACGATGATTCCTTAACTGAAGATTATCCAATATACCCCGGAGGAATAACCATATCATGTGGCACATGCTCAAGACCAAAGATGCTATATCCACCGTCTACAGAATATACCGAAATTCGACTTGAAAATTGTCCACGTAATGATACCAAGATGGGTAACTACTCATGCTCTCATTGTAAAAATGTGAATGAATACTTTTGGCATAAGAAACATAATCCGGACAATGACCGCTTTATTCCATCCGTATAACTAATTCCTTTTCATTTATTATTATGAAATTGTCATGAGATGGATATTCTCTCAGATGCTCTTGTGCGAAAAATGGTCTATGCTCGCCTAGATTTGCCTTACAAGTTCCACATGTCACGTGTTCGATCATGCTTACCTATTAGTATATTACTAGTGGTAAGCTATAAACTTTATGGTTATGACCTGACAGTTATAATAAAGTTCTATACATAACTTTAAATTTTATTTTTTGAGCTACATCTACTTGCGTGTATCAAACATACATGTTAAAGGACCATAACCAGAATCGCATAACTACATTGCTACAGGAGCTTGCAACCTTCCTTATGCAGTGTGGACGAGAATTCATCAATGTAGGGCAGACTCTGGCTAGTATCGGAGGTCTTATGTTTGCAGCAGGAGACTTCCTATCCCTTATTTTTTTAGGTATATCTGCCTAACTGACATATTTAGCTCTTACTATGACCCGATAGTTAACACCCTGAAAGAGAACCTGCTAAGTTAACAGAACCAAATACGCTGGTTCCCAACCTGTCATGTGTCATCACTGTCATTTATCGATACTCTACCCGCAGACAAACAAGCCTTACATGACATACGCTTTAGATTCAGGATTGATAACATCTGGAATACCATTACTACCATCCATCCAGAACTAGAACCTAATGCAAAAAGCAAAGACATATCTCTTGAGCCGCTAAAAACCCACGACCTTATTATTAATACCACTATCCATCACACAGATACTGTAAGTGTCGTAGTTGCATGTTCGCTGCATCCTGTAGCAGTAGATGTAAATGGCGTGGTACGACTATCTAATGCATTAACTCGAGTAGAAGAGCGATTGTTACGATATATAGAATGCGCGCCTCGGCCCCTGTCATTGTCATCTATTCCAGATCATGAATCCTGGATTGTAACGATGTGGCACTTCGGATCTGATTCTCTGAGTGAATATACCGGTGAGAAATTTGAAACCACATGGGAAGATGGTCAGAATGCCTTGTTTCGTATATACACTAAAGATCTAAATGGAGTAACTAGAATCAGAAAAGAGTGTCAGGAATATCCTAACAAAAGATTCGATGAGGCAATAAATGAGAAGTTGGACACAGTACTAGAAATGCATGCCAGTTGCCAAAAAATGCCTTAATGATTAGTTGTGAGGAACTATCGTCACTACTATAAATTGAAAAATACTATGTAGGTCTATAGCAGATACGTTCATTCAATCATGACATATACATTTCCACGTATTCAAAGAGCACTACTTCTTCAAGGCGGTGGCGCGCTTGGTGCATTCCAGGCTGGTGCTTTCAAGGCATTATATGAAAAATTAGGAGGTGATGACGAGAAAGACAATAGTACCAATGAGCCATTATTCGATATAATTGCAGGTACTTCTATAGGTGCCATAAATGCCGCGATTCTTGTTAGTTATGTTCTCGAGAACAAAACCTGGAAAGGCTCGACAAAAAGACTTGAAGACTTTTGGAGGTATATATCAACGCCTACTCCAGAATTATCTGAAGCATTAAAACAATGGAGAGCAGAAAGGGAAAAAGGAAATGCATCTGTTGCATCAGAAGAAGCAGCCAGAAGATATTATTCAGTAAAGGAATTCCTTAAATCAGGAGTTGAAAGAGTTTTCATACCTGTTCATCCGCCTAAAGATGATACAAGATTTTGCGACCCTCAAAATAAATGGCTTGCCTATAACAATGAGCCCTTAATAAAAAGTATAGAAAGATTTGCTAGATTACCTATTGCTACTAGCTATGAAAGAGGTGAGCCACGATTACTTGTAATTAGCACAGATGCAGCGGAAGGAAGAACAGTCACATTTGACAGCTATGAAA
>DATBGR010000536.1:0-8849 GCA_036557905.1 Nitrososphaeraceae archaeon
TACACCTACTACAATCGCCAACAAGGCTGCCAATCCGAAGGTTACTTTGTCGTGTTTCAGTTTACTAATAACTTTCATCTGCATTTTTACGAATTCACCTCGTAAGTAAATATTGTGAACTCGAGATATAAAAGTAAGTTAACTTTGTTATACCAGTATTGGTAACATCATAACAGTAATTGATACATTCGTAGAATGTACCACTCCTAGGTAATGATAATTATCAAGACAGGTAGATTAGCACAAGACCAAGGTTCAATAGAGCAGAGGAGTAGTATTGGTACGATTCTAATTTTACTATTAAACTGAGGAGAAGTCTGTGAACTTGAACTTGACCTATCTCACGGATGTATAGGTAACATTGAACAACAATTAGGCAAAGAAACCAAGAAATATGAAGCAAAAATAATGATTCGTTTCTTCGAATATAGTTCTTTGAACATGTTGGATTATATTCGATATTAATTTTATAGATCTAGTCTGAAACGACATATAATATCCATATATAGGTCTTAGGTACAGATATCTAAATATTTTAGATATAAATGAGGCAGCGCAACTTAAAGCATGGCCTTTGTTGTATACATTTAGATAACTATACCTAATACTATATTATGACAATAATTCCAATTTCATCTACCTGTCTACAAAATTCACGAATGGGTGGATTAGGGTATTATTGATGATAGCGATACTGATAGTTCTTGGATCGGATATATTTCTGGATAAAGGTGTGATTTTCGGATGCAGTGCTCAAAAAAAGGTTGTGTCAAGTGATCAAATAGTCCTAAAACCGTTCCCAAGAATATGAATAAAATGATTATTTTAACCTTCGGAGATATTTCATAAACCCATTATTTTAATGCAATACCAATTCTTGACAAGTATGGATTTAAGGGAAGTTTCTTTGTAACGTGCAACTGGGTAGGTACAATTAATGAGAATAATAATCCTCGAATGAATTGGCAAATGATTCTAGCGATGCACACCCGGGGTCAGGATATTGAATCTAAAGCCATGTCACATCGAGACCTAAAAGGCTTGTCCCGTAATGATTTGGAATTAGAAATCGGCCGATCGAAGAAATGTTTAGCGCATCACGGGATAGCGGCTAAAATTTTGCAGTACCTTACGGAGACGCTTGGAATAACTCAACAGTAATTAATGAAATATCCAGATTTTATAATCTTGCAGATAACGGGATTTGCTCATCTAATGTTTCTAAATTGCACAGGATATGAAAAATCTCCCAGGCAAACTGATTGCAGAACTTTCAATGTGCATGGGGAATTATATCCTGTGAACAGATTTTCGATTAGGGAACAAAGCCATAATTCATGGGATCAGAAATACAATCACAACAATAGGATCATATTTTCAAAATTTGTCGATAACGTAAATAGTCAAAGAAGGTATAATACAAATGGTGTGGTAAAGGCAATACCAATTATGGCATACCATGCCATAGATAATAGCAAGAAACCGTTTAGTACTAATATTGGACGATTTGAGGAGGAAATGAAATACTTGCATGATAATGGCTTTAAGGTAATAACTATGGACAAAATTACATATGATCCAAGCACTGATCTCCTGTACGTAAATCAAACAGCCGTCAAAAAATAATATTCAAACAAAAGAACAGTCATGATCTCAATTTGCAAATAAAAAATGCAACTTAAATACATATGCTGACCTTGGACACAAGCAGACAGCTATTTAGTTTACAGATGAATCAATTACCTAAACTTCCTCCTATATCATTATTTGGCATTGGGTTAGTTGTCTATGAAATCTGTTTCTTTCTACCCTCATTAAATTTAAGTATTAGCCAGATACTAAAACCAATGAGAACGCAAATAGTAGCAATATCAAGATAGATGGAATACTTATCAATATTTTTCCAATTATTTCCGAGTTGCATTCCAGCATATGTAAGAACGGAATTCCAGATTAGGGAACCAACGAGTGTATAGAAAACAAATTTAGTAAAGTTTGTCCTACCTATACCAGCTGGAAGTGAAACATATGTTCTTATGACAGGTAATAATCTTCCTACAAATGAGATCTTGTCTCCATAATTTTGAAATAGTCTTTCTGTGAACTCCAAATGTTCTTTTTTAAAGAATATGTATTTTCCGTATCTGATAATAAATGACCTACCCACCTTTAAACCAAAATAATAGGTCAAAATTGAGCCTACAAGGTTTCCTAGCGAACCGGCTAGTACTACAAGTACAGGTCCGAATTTTCCGGCCGAAACGAGAAAGCCGGAGAATGGCATTATGATTTCGCTTGGAATTGGAATCATAGCACTCTCAAGAACCATTAGAAAAAAAATTCCGATATAGCCAACACTAGATATAAACGAAGTAATAAATTCTATTAACGGCCTTAGTATTTCAAAAACTACTGACAATTGAATGTTATTACCTTAAGCTGATCATCGTGATCTTTATTCATTTTGTGGTACAGTTCTCTATTGGTAATAAATATTTATTTTTTGATTTACTTATGCGAACCTGGTAAGGGAAAAAGTGTAAAAATTAAATATTGATCACGTCACTCAATATTATGCCGAAAATCGTTATGTGCTGTAATCAATCAGCTAGGTTCTATAAAGATCGTCATTAGCTCTCAGCATGACTCAGTTTAGTACCTTATTTTCAATAACAAATACTACATATATTAGTGATGTCACCAACTTGGCTAACATTTTGATATTCGAATACTAGATACCATTCCAGATACACACTACCTCCGATCGAAGTGTATTACCGAAAGAGTGACCTCTGTTTTAGATCAATTTGAGCCCAGAGAGTATTTCGAATATTGAAATGTAAGCCAATAATGTTGATTCGCTATTAGAATATGTGGCCAATGCCAAATCGCCATTTGAAATATTAATCTTTTTATCACCATTATTTGGTTCCTCAACTAGAGATACTTTTGAGTCCACAATTAATATTGAAACTTCTGAATTTAGATGTTGTTGTTCCTCAAAGTCATTAACAAGATGTATTTTAAATTTACCTTGTTTTTCCAGTCCAGCTGGTTGATGATCGCCGTCTGTTTCTACTTTTTCTCTTCCTATTTCTTCTGATTTCATTCCATTTTCTGACTTCCAATTATCCTCTATATGCGTTCGCTCACACGATTGGATGTAAGAATTCGTACTCTCACTAGATTTTAAATTAATACATCTTCTAATAACTCGAGCATATTATGCACATTTTCTCCTAAGAATGTGTCACCTATAGCAGTGTGCTGGTATATCAATAGTAGTATTTCGTCTTTGGCCGAAGAAACCAGATCAAAGACAATTTTTTGTATTTCATATACATCTATTATTATTTCAGTAAATGTCGACTTTATCCCTTCTTCAAGTGCTTTGATCCTATATTGAGGTGGAATTGCATTCTTCCATAGATTTTCAAACAGGTACTCTTGCGCCTCCACAATTCCGTTTACTCAATTTAAAATGGGTTGGGATAGTGGATTTGTTTCCTAGGATATTACGTGGAGTAAGTATTGGATAGTAATGCTATGCTGTTATACTTTTAAATCAACATAATGGCTAATATTTCTTGATGATATTGCTCAATATCTGACCGTCGTTTGAATACTTGGTTGTAGCGGCAAAAATATATGTTTGGATATCGTCCATCATAGGATGCGCGAGTTGGGGTCGTCGTCCATACCTTCAATGAGAGGAGGCAAAACGAAGGGACCAGACTTTGGGACCTACCACCATTCAACGCCGGCAGCTTCCGAGAAAATACGTGCCATCATGAAAACTACATTCATCGATGCCTTCGCTTCACTTCCGATAAGTAGAGAGGATAAGTTGAAAATTCTCGACGTGGGTTGTGGCCTTGGATTCTTGAGTTGTGTAAGTGCTGAATATTACAAGAACTCGAGTATAACTGGGATTGACACGTTCGAGCATGTCAGCCTCAAGAGGTCAAGCCTTGGGAGGGCGAAAGAGAATGCGAGGATACTTGGCTTCTCTGAAAGGATCAATTTCAGAAATGACGATTTGTTCAGATTCACAACCGTCGAAAAATTCGACATTATTGTTTCCAACCTCGTGTTCCATAACTTGGGCAAGAGGAGATACCAAGCCTATTCCAGCCTTTCGTCATGGGCAAAGGACAACTCGTTCATCACAATCGGTGATTTATTTTTCTGGCCCAAGACTGACACAGGCTATCTCTCGAAGATATTCAGGATCCTGAGGGAGTTCAAACCCGCAATTGGTATTAGGCGGTACGCACTGTACGTCATGTTAAAGGATCCAGATCAGGTATACAGATAAATGGTCTAAAAAGCTTGTAGTAGCATCCTCATTTTTTCTATCACTAGCTCACATTGATCTATTTAATTCGATTCTTCTAGTTCTTCTACACTAGTTTGGAAATCTGCATCTTATGAGATGTCTTGAAGAATATATTTTAAAGCAATTATTAATCATGATGAATAGAAATACGACACTTAATAGCTAGCGAAATATGACGTCGATAGTGTCATACGCTAACCTCAATAACCGCCTTTATTCAGAGTTCATGATTCCGGCAAGTACACATTATGATTCGCAGACTGGAAATTTCTGTCTAGGTAATCTGCAATCTGATCAAATGTAGCACCAGAATCATTCAAATCTATCAGCAATTCTTTACTGATGCCGGCCCGTCTCAATGCAACTAATGCTGCATACAACCTTCTTTCTGCATTAGTCATGCATTTGCCGTCCCAACCATAATAAGACATGATAACACCCAGAGCGCATCTCCCACCAAGTCCATCTGTATACTCCCTTCTAATCTGTGTAAACTGTTTTCCATATGTCCGTAGTATTTGAGAAATAGATGATTCTTGATTTGACTGCAGTCCAGTGGTACTAATATCAAGTCCCTCGGTATGTTGGTCAATATTCTGAATTAACTGCTTTTTATATGTCTGTAAGATTTTAGACACGGCTGATTCTTGCATTAATAGTTGTTGTCGGGCCATAGATTGCCATGGAATATTCACAAACAAACTATTTAGAAGCTACGTTCGCTGCTATACTAGATGCTGATGGCATTCGACACATTTTAAATAGATCACAGGAATCGATGGGTTCGTGGGAATCTATCCAATGAACTGTTAGTTCATCGTCCGCTCGATATATGTCACATACGTATATGATCTTATTTGAAGATGCCTACAACAAAGGTCACGTATTCATTTAGCATAGAATTTGTAGATGAAGACGTTAAGTCCCATTGTGCACCCATTGTTTAGCTAGTTTTATTTTACAGAACTTCATACATACAGAAGAGCGATTATAATATGTTTTATGACCGATTAAAGTCAATACTTGATACCTAGATGAGTCAAAACTTTAATTACATGTCATACAATTTAAGATAGAAAGATTGAAACATGAAGTTCGAGTTCACTCCAGTAAAGAAATACGATAACGCTCGTAGAATAAGGTTTTGGCTATAACTATGACCATTAGTGTTTGGAGCTTGTACATCAAATATCTACTTCAGGTTCTGCATACAAGCTCTTTAAAATAGTAATTGTCGTTGTCATATTATTTATATTTGGTTCCCTATCGAATATGTGATCAATGACTTGATAAAAAATCTGAAACGGTATGTTCTACGAATGTATCATATAATTTTTATAATTAATCCGCAATTTAGCAATAGCGGGGTTGTATTGAACTATACTTAAAAAATATTTTGTCGATAGAAAACAATCCTTCTTCAAGCAACTCGGGATAAATTCATCAATTTGACAATAGCAAAGCGTAGAAATTTAGCCCGAGGAAGCCTTTTTGTAGGAATTCTTTTTGCAATTATAGTCGCAATTATCCTTGTAGTCGTGACTAACTTAGTAATCAGCAATTATGTAGTTCATAATCAAGATCCACATTTTCCAATAATGGCAACGAATACTGATTTTAGAATAGAACTCGTAGCTAGTAACCTGTCTCTCCCAACAAGCATGGCATTTTTAGATCATCGTAACATTCTGGTACTGGAAAAGAACACAGGTGATGTCCGACTTATCTCCGACGATAAGCTGAGAACAAAACCCTTACTAAGATTAAACGTATCCGGTCAGGGAGAAAGGGGGTTGTTAGGTTTGGCAATATTGAATAATAGTAATAGTAATATTGCTTCCAAATCGATTGGTTCAGAAAATGACTTTAATGGCAAGCATCCATTTTCATCCTCGCTATCGCCAAAACATCTACCCAATTCTCTTGCAAAAGCATTTGTATTCTTCTATTTAACTGAACTAAAAAAAAATAATGAAGCAAAGAATGTTATATACAGATATGAATGGAATTGAACCGCTCTAACGAATCCTAAGATGATCTTGGATTCGCCAGTCATCGCGGGCATATTCCATAACGGTGGGAAGATGATAATTGGTCCTAGAGATCATCAGCTATACGTGACAATTGGGGATTTGAACTCGCCAGATACTGTAATGCAGAATTACAATTATGGAAAGAAAAGTAGTTATTCTTCTGTTATACTAAGAATAAATCCTCAGAGTGGGCTGCCGTCTGCAGGCAACCCATTTCTTAATAATAAGACAGCTGGTAGCAGCATAACGGATATTGTAGGTTTAAATTATCTTTACGCATACGGGGTTCGAAATAGTTTCGGGTTGGCATTCGATCCTTTAACTGGGTATTTATGGGATACTGAGAATGGAGAAAGCACTTACGATGAAATTAATTTGGTAGAACCAGGATTTAATAGTGGATGGGACAAAATTATGGGACCGATCTCACGCACTAATGATACAACAGCAAAGAGTAGACTCGTCGATCTGCCAGAGTCATATTATTCTGATCCTAAATTTGGCTGGCGCACCCCGATTGGTGTTACTGCTATAGAGTTCTTTAATTCTTCTAAATTTGGAATAAAATATGAAAATAATATTTTTATTGGTGACATAAATCGTGGCAATATATATTATTTCGAAGTAAATAACCCGAATAGAACCAATCTAAATCTGAACGATGTTCATCATTCAGGATTAGTAGATCGGGTAGCAGATAATAAGAACGAAAGCTTAATGAATCTATTTGCCACTAATTTCCAGGGCAGAATAACAGATATAAAAACAGGACCCGACGGCAATTTGTATGTTCTTACTTATTTTGATGGAAAAATATATAAAATAATGCCTAACAGTGACTCAGCAAATTAAAGATGACATATAGAATGAACTAAACCATATTTGCTGTCACATTCATATCGGTTTACTGGCATAGTCCCAATTGATAAGAAAGTTGGATCTATCTCATTCCCTGAAGATTTCATCTACATAGCACCATTTCCAATTCTCTCCGGGCTCGTAAGACTTGATGACTGGATGTCTTGTAGAATTGAAGTGCTTAGTACTATGCTTGTTGACAGAATTATCGCAACAACCTACGTGACCACAACTCAAGCACAGACGAAGATGGACCCAAGACGAACCTATTTTTAAACACTCCTCGCAACCTTCTGGTGTATTCGGGTCAATTTTTCGATTGGAGTGATCCAAATGAACACATGATTGATTTTCCTCCGCAGGTTTCATACCATAAGGTATGGGAGTGATTCTATATTATGTTTAGCTGAGGCAAAAGAAAAACTAGCAGTAGCATACTATGATAATAATGAAAATTTCGGTGTGCATTCTATAATCTTAATGCTATTAGGAGATAAGCAATCAGAATATTTGGGCACATATGAAATAAAAAGTGGCTGAATGAAGGAATATGTATCTCTGTTAATCAAGAGCGAAAAGTATATTAATATTCAAATGTCTGTCATCCACATATTAGTCATGTTATCGGATCTTATATTAGAACACAACGGAAAAGTTACCAATAATAGGATATCTGATGTAAACGCACAGAAACAAGAAGTAACAGTAATTGGCAAAGGCAAAATGAGAGGATTGGAGATCTCTCTTATTATAACGTACTGGAATATGCCAATCCAAGTATTCACGGAGAATAAGTCACAGTTAACGCATTACTACGGTGAAGGCAATGGTATAATATCAAGTATGCACGACGCCAAAGAGACCGCTACTGTTACTGAGTATGGTATTGGAAGACTGATCGGACAGAAATCAGTTTGGAGAGGATCGGCATTTTATATGACGTCGTCTTGTGGTAAATTTGCAGTTCTAAATAATACGGTAGGAGTTTTTGAAACTGACGTAGACAATGTGTTATTGGATGTAAATCAAAAAGTATGGGAATGGAAGTGAGAATTATTAGATCCTGAAGCATTCAACTACTTCGTATCAATCTCGTACTTTATCGCTCCATTCGATATATACTGATCAGTTTGTGCTCATGACTTGATTTAATTAACGATCATTACTGTGTCACATAGATGGAAGCAGATGATAGATTTTTACAACTTTCCCAATTAGGAATTCGCCTTCCCTAATTAAATACTTTGATATCCGATCTGAAGTTGATGTTAGAATTGCTCAATTTATTTATGGCCAGTCTACTAGAATATGTGAAGGTCTTGTTTTTTCCGCTTTATAAGGTGTAATAGTGCAGACTCGTTCACTTATCTTCAGGTCCATTTTTCTCACAAACGTAACCAGTATAGAGACAGTTCAGGCATTCAGACAACTGGTCTTTGAGCCCAATATTTTTAATTAAATCTCTTTTCTATGACACTGGTCTGATCAAAGACACGCTAGCTAGGCAATAAAACTCGCACGAAAAGGCGTCATTATCATTCACAGGTTCTGCTCAATTTGAATATTGCAAAACTATGGACTAAACCAGCATATACTATCACTTGACTTCAACTACTCCC
>DATBGR010000537.1:0-1504 GCA_036557905.1 Nitrososphaeraceae archaeon
AATTTGCATTATTTGGGCTAATTGTTTTATTATCTGAAGGTGGATGATGAGCCTCGTCTGGGATATAGACTATGAATCCTTTAACAGTTGGTGGCAACGATAGCATTCCAGTATTAAAAACTGATTTTGCATCTAGTACAATAGTGCCAGTAATCGTTCTACTAACATTTGTATTTGAATTGTCTATGGTTTGAGAATAGGCAGGATTATTTGCCAATGCAGATGCAAATAAAATAATTGTTAGTGATGATGTGACAGCAATAAAGATGTACTTAGCTAATTGTCTATCAAAAAACACCTTTTCCAAGAACACTCGAAAATTCTGTCTACTCATAGTCCAATTTTGACAAAGTCAGTTACCTAGTTATATTAGGTTTTAGGTACAGCCATCTAATTATTTTGATGATAAGATTTGCAGCTAAAGTAGGGCACATCTACGAATATTTTTAATAATAAACTATCAGTATCTGTTAAACTTTTAATTGGTATTATGTAATCCGTATATATACCAAACGCTATGACTCTTAATTCAGTATATCTTAATTCATGTCCTGCAATTATGTTTTTGTACCTACTTGTGACCCTATTTCGCGAAATCATCTGTGAAGGTGGTGATGATGATAATAATAATGCTGGTAGTTGTTGTTGTTTACTATGTTTTGGTATCTGAGCCGATTCAGCGTAGTTATACACTATAGACACTAGCATTTTGATCTTCAGTAGTATAGAAAGATGTAGCAGATATTCTTGCAGATTCTTGAATCACGATAATATTTTTACTACAAATAAATTACTAGCTTGAGAATATCGAATTTACTAATAAGTTGAATTGTAGAACTAAGAATTAGAAAGACAATGTTCTGATTTCTCTCGATTCACATGTATAGATAGATCTAAATAGCAGGTCTGAGCCTATGTCACAAAAGTTGACACTAAAAACAACAGATTGGAATCTTGCTAGGCACAACCCTTCTTATGAGTTATAGGAAGCGCAATAGGGGCCTGCAGTTGCAGAAATGTTCATGCAGACAGATTAATTGTCACTGAGTACTAACTGGAGCAGCTATGCATTTTCCGTCCTTAGAATCCTATGATCTCGTATTTCTCACTGGCTTGTTACTTTCAAAAGCAGCAATAATACTAGCAATATACTAGCAATATTATTAGGACGTCATACTTTTACAACGGCTATACCAAACATTTGATGATAACAATAATAGAAATATGATACTTAAATATGAACAGACAAATACACAATTGATTGAGAATTTAACGATCAATATCTGAGCATAAAATATCATTAATTTCGGAAAACAGATTACTGAATGCTCTTTGATAACTCATTTTCGTAGCTGACAAGCAGTTATGGGCAGTTGTTTTTATGTGCATGTTCCAGCAAGATTATTACCTGGTTAATGTATTATTATATAATACCAGCAAGCATTAGGATACATTCGCGCCATAAGTCCAATACATCAAACTAGACAAAAGCGCGAGAGGGGTT
>DATBGR010000538.1:0-2659 GCA_036557905.1 Nitrososphaeraceae archaeon
AAGGACTGTTGTCACCTATCATTTCAACCATTTCAGACCATTGTAAGCTAGTTACATATGGTATGGATTTGATATTTTCTAATAAATTATGTAACTCAGCAGTATCATTGTATATGATCTGGGCGGCTACGTTATGTTCTGGGTTAATGCGGGTAGAAACCTGCATAACGTTGCTTTTAAATTTCTTGAGAATACTTCAGGCTACTTCTCTTGATCTTCCTTTATCAACGTTAATGATTGTGCTACAAACTAGACATTGTTTAGTTCTTGGGTCGCTATTGTTGGGCTGTAAACCAGTATAGGTTGAAATTGGTCCATTAATTTCATCACTTCCAGGATTGTCATTGCCATATGCGAGATCACTAGATTAAGATGGAGGGATTTCCAAATTGCAGAATAAGAGATTTATCCGTGAAAATGATAGTGAAGGTTTTTACTTGTACTAAATTTCAATTCGACTGTAGGCTGCAGTCCCATTGCAGGCAAAGACATACTTATACGAGTGTCACAGTGTTTCACCCTCTAGCGACGATGACGTCAAAACTAACACTTGTACTTTTTGTAGCACAACGTGCCACATGTTATGGTATGATGGGTATGAAGTAGCTTATATTATGAGACGACGGAATAACAAAGATTTAGCGACTTGTGAATTGCATGATAGCCTTAACAAACGGATGGTATTTACAATATTATAAATATTAAAACATCTGCAACGATAACTATCATATCGAATACTTGTCATTTGTAATGTATTATCTCCAATAACCTTATATCTTTTAGTCATGATCCCACTCAATATGTTCGAAAGCATAGCATCTTTCAGTACGCTCGAAAGTATCGCATATATTGCACTTGGATTTGCAACTGCCTTGCTCTCACTTGAAGCGGCGTGGCACTTTACGGCCTGCAAGATTCATGACAAATCCATAAAGCCTTGTTTTTACAAGCAAATTCGCATTCTAGAGTGGAGATCTAATATGCTGGTCATAGCAATCATATTCGGAATAGTCTTTGTCTGTGCACTATTTATGTTGCCACTACATGAAAGCCTCGCCAGTCCTTGATAATGATTAATGAGTACGTCGACATCAATCACTATAGTAAAACAATTCGATATTATGTGCCAGCTTTCTACAAGAATGTCAAAGCACAGCAGCAGTGTGGACTAGCACTTGGTCGTACCATCCAGTTGGAACAGCAATACTATGTATAATCAATCAGCTAACATAGAAATTATTCGAAATACTAGGGACTCAATAAAACGATCTTTTGATCTAGTACAATCTGCAAGAGTGGAAGTGTTGAGAATATTTGCCTCGATAACTGCATTTCGTCGCCAAGTACGGGTTGGAGTACTCCACTTATTCAAAGAATCAATAGAGCGTGGTGTAAAAGTTAGGGTCCTGATACCAGCTGATTACCAACAAATTACACAGATAACAAATGAAGTGAATTTGGTACTGCCCGAGTTATCCATTAGATGTGTTGACAAGAGTTTACAAAATACAATTGGAATATTAGTGATTGATAGAAAAGAATCTCTAATTGTAGAAACAAAAGATGACACTAAGGATAGTTCTTACGAGGCAGCAGGATTGGGAGCATATTATGATAGCAAACCAATTTCTCTATCATATGCTTCAATTTTTGATAGTCTTTGGAAACAAGCAGAATTATATGAAAAATTAAGTCAGGCACACGAACAGCTAAAAATTCACAGTAAAATGCAAAAAGAATTTCTTGACATAGCGGCCCACGAATTACGAAGTCCTATCCAACCAATACTCGGACTAACCGAAATTCTGCTTTCCGATAAAAGGATCGATAGGGCAGCACAAGAAGAAAAACTAAATGTTATAGCTAGGAATGCAAAGAGGTTGAAGCTACTTACTGACGATATTTTAGATGTTACGAAAATTGAAGGCCATACATTGCAGCTAAAAAAAGAACTAATCAATGTGAATCACACAATATCAAGTATTGTAGAGAAAATTAAAAATCAAATGGATCATGATGAGAACGTAGAGCTAATATTCAGTTCTCTAGACCATAATGTTGTTTTTGTAGAAGCAGATAAAGCAAGAATAGCTCAAGTTATTTACAATCTGCTAAATAATGCAATCAAATTTACCAAGAGTGGGACAGTATTTATAGGTATCGAAGAAATCAAACAAGATAACAATCTGCAAAAGTTCGTTGTTGTTACTATCAAGGATACTGGTACAGGTATAGACTCGGAGATCTTACCTAGATTATTTGAAAAATTTGCTTCAAAATCATGTAAAGGAACAGGTTTAGGATTGTTTATTTGTAAAAGCATTATAGAGGCTCATGGTGGAAGGATATGGGGTGAGAATAATGCCGATGGAAAAGGAGCTACCTTTGCGTTTAGTCTGCCAATGACTGATTAACGCAAAGGACAAAAACAAGACTAATTTGCATAAGATGGATTGGAGGCATACTATAATCTCAATTTTGCAGTTGTAGAGAGAGTACGTGTCATTTAGAAGTCAATACAATTAGTGGCCTTTTAGAAGTAGGCGTTTACTAAGACCCTATCCGAAAATTAGTTGACATTTGTTGAGTTCTAGACTTACTATATCTGAACGATAAAGCTAAGCCATACTAACCCATCTTGTTATCGTAGTGATATCTG
>DATBGR010000539.1:0-4193 GCA_036557905.1 Nitrososphaeraceae archaeon
GTAGTGGTCGGAGTAAAAGGGAAGTCCACAAGTATAATAGACCACATATAACAACATCTGAAAGAGAGTCGTTAGCTGAGGTCAATATCTATGACAAGGAAGTTAAAGTTGTAATAGAAATGCCAGGTGCCAGTAAAGACAACATCAGGATAAAAGCATATGAAAATTCGGTAGAGATATTAAGCTATCATCCTCAAAGAAGATATCAAGTTATTAAAATACCTCAGGTGGCAGACATTAAAACGATTAGAGCTACATACAAAAATGGCATACTCGAAATAGTATTTAATAAAAAAGAGAAACCGAAGCTTAACAACAACAAATGAAGGGAAATAAAGATAGAATAGTGGGCATTATAAATCCACTTTCCCCTTAACATACTAGTATCATCGATATAGCAATGCAAAAAACAGAAAAAGCATTATTTAAGGTAGTAGGAATGTACTTTACATCATGCAAGTAGCAAGTTGTAGAGAAGCAACTGAAAAATGAGCAAGAAATCACGAAAATTGACATCGATTATATGACAGACAGTGTTATAGTTGAATTTGATCCGTCATTGATAACCAAACAGGAAATAAAAGGTAGGTTAGAAAAATCCGGATACAAATTTGTTAGAGTAGCAAGTGCGAGCTGATAATACGTTGAGATACTTCGCATTTTTAGTTAGACACTAGGTCACAGTCCTGAAAGACTCTGATGACTAATTAATTCAATGTGCTGCTTCCATCCCGAAATTAATGCCAATTTTATCCGGAGCCTCTACTTACAAGGTGTCCTAAAGATTGATAGGGAGTTCTTGTCAAAGTATAAGTTACGAGTGACTCTTCATTCATGAACCAGTTCATAATCTACGCTATTCTGCTCCTATGCTTCGTGGCTGTGGTAGGTGTTCTCGGCGTAACGTTCATGCATCATGGATTCTTTTATGCCCCGGTGAATAAAAGTGCCAGTATTAACCCTGGGATAAAGACCACGTAGTAGAATCCAACTTGTAAGCGAGGCAGCATATACCTTCTAGCCTTCAGAAGTGAATAAGGGCTATAGGCATGTTATAGCGATTAGATAGACATATCTAATCTCTATGCGTCCGATTTGTATGCAATAATCTGAGCGAAACCAAGATAATCATTATCTGACAAGTAAGACAGAACAATGAGCATGCTGTACTACGCCGTTTGCTACACTTCCCATGAAGAATCTTTTTAATCCAGTCCTTCCTCTGGTCCCAATCACTATTAGATCTATGTTCTTTTGAGTCGCATATTCTATTATAGATTCAATACGGGTGCGTCAAAAAAAAATCTCTGTCTTTATGTCAAAAATCCCTTCATCCTTCGCCATATTTCTCACACTGTCAAACCATGATTCAATCTTATTTTTTACGAAATTTGTCATATGGCCATGCAATTCCTGTGACATCAACTGAAGTTCAACAGGTATTTCTACTTCGCCAACAAATTCGTTGCTTTCAGAATCGTACACCGGCAACGATTCATGGCTTACTAAACGCTGTTGTTCAGGTGGTTCCTGTTTTGAATAATCTGAAGATGGCGAAGTTGATGACGCGTGACGATGAAAAAATTTGAATCGTTGGGGAGTAACAACATGGATACAAAATAGCTGTGCCTTTTCGTTTCTAGCTATTCTTATTGCATTTAGAGCGGCATGTAGTGAATATTCTGAACCGTCTATTGGGACCAGTATATTTTATATTTCAATTTCTTTCCGGTCATTCTCTGATGTGGCATGTGTTTCAGTCGTCAATTTGATTTACTGTTGCCAAAGTTGGTAATTATAATACTTCGGAGAGACATATATTATGCAATATTAGGGACGGCAGGGTTTTCCAAACCACCATTTAACACCGCTGCGACACATATTAGACTGAAAATAGTTGCTATTTTATAATTCATACATGAACTGAACAACATTCATAGTCGTCGCCATCAATGGGCTACAATATTTTGTACACATCCGCTGAAGAAGAAGAAGTACTAGGCACTTTTATTGATTATGCAGTAAGAATCTCTTATTGTAGGTAGATACACCACAATAATGAATCCATCCATCTTTTAATTACAGACGACAAGAAGTAAGTGGTGTTCCAATTGAGCCGATTCGAGTCTTATTGCCTGCTTTCGTTCTAGGTGTTACGCAATTGCTAGTTAATCATCTCAATTTCCAATAACGTGTGCAATTTTTAAATTGGGCAAAACTATCATTAAAAAGACTGTATGTCCCAAACGCATTCTAGGCCACACGTCTTACAATAACTCGTCATTTGAATGTTTTACAGTGAAGAGCCCCTAGTCTTGTTTGGCACCAGGTGTAGGGATGCGAGAAGGAGGTAAAGACGTACCAAAATGAGATGACCGCGAAGACTATGAGTAAGCTCTGCGATTACCAGCATGATTATGTATGACGACAGTGGGCTGGAGTTAGATGTATTCGACTTAGTGCTTGCCATATACTAGCAATGCTATTTAATAGCAGGCACTCTAATTTTTGTTTTTGAATATGACCTTAATTTTTTGTTAATTTCCCTTATCAACCATTCCTCGTGGTATGCCACCCTGGTTGTAATAAATAATTCAACTCCCTTTACTCCATCATAGGATTTTACTCTTGTCACAATTGGATCAACTGTAGAGTATGATTGTCTAGTTTATCCAAACACGACTAATAAATAAGAATGCATAAAATAAAACAATTATTATAAGTTATAAAGTGTGTAGGGCGTTATTTCCGCATTACCGTCCCCTGCATCCCCACCGCAGTTTGAATGTTATTTCTAGGGCTGTGGAAAACGCTTTGACACTAAAAGCGAACTTATAGCGCATATGGATAAAGAATCAGAAGATGCGAAATAGAGTTTAGATGCCACTGACTTTAATCAGTTATTTCTGGGTCAAAAATCTGATTTATAGCGATAACAAATTTACTTCGCAGAGCGCTATTGTTTCTTAAATCCTCCATGTAACCCCCTGGTCGTACTACAGAATTTTTGATATCATCTTTTAACTTTAGAATGCTTACAATATATGTAGCATCGCAATTAATTTTGCCAGACCCGCCAGGAATATCAATACGAATAGTATCTAGCTGACTTGAATTATGTTTGTACATAGTGTTTAATGCTACTTGAAATGCCAAATAAGTATTCGTGAAGTTTAATGCGATGGTAATGCACTTATTCGTGATTACCTTGTCATTTTATAACTAAATAACATTCATTACATATAGACTACTAATTTTATAACTAAATAAAATTTATTGAAAAAAACCTCACCCTGCCACATGATTTACACGTCTTCATAGCTTCGTATCTATGTCAACTAACCATAACGGCTAGTCAGTATCAATCATCCATTGTTCGGAATTGTCTACTTTAAAAGGAATTCTATGGACTCTGATTGCCTCAGGGTTTAGTAATAACGTAGATTTATCCCGATTTGGATTATAAGGCAATGAAATCCTTCCTGTAAGAACAGTCAATTTCAAGCACTTCTATACATTGATGATGTGGTATCCAGTATTTCCATCTGGAAATGGTGGTCTTACCTCAGCTGTTTGGACTTTACCTATCTTGTCAGTTGCCCTAACAACAATTTTATAATTGCCTGATACTGCAGATGGGATAAATCCTGTAGTCCATAGAACCCATGTATATTTTGAGAGAGGATCCTTTATGCTAGCTGATTTCCAAGTAACACCGCCGTCTGTACTCACCTCAACTTTTGATATTCCACGATCTCCTGCAAAGGCAACTCCTGCTATCGGCAATTTTTGTCCAGGAACAATATTTATATTCATTAAATCTAAATTTCTAAACCTGTCTCTTATTGGGGCCTGGCCTGGAATAGCTATAAAGGAGTGAGTATCTTCTCTAGCATCATTAGTCCAACCATTTCTTTGCCAATAACCCTCGTAAACATCATTGACGACCTCTATTTCAGTTATCCACTTGGGGTTCATCATTCCGTACAATCCAGGGACGATTGCTCTAACAGGATATCCATGTTCCGCAGTAAGTGGAGCTAAATTCATATCATATGCAAGAATGGTACCTTCCAAAAGTCCTCTTTCCAAAGGTATTCCTACGTCATACCCATCGTAACACCTGAATGCTATATATTTTGCTCCCGGCCTTACCTGTGCCATCGAAAGTAAATCTTTAAGGCGCACTCCCT
>DATBGR010000540.1:0-4354 GCA_036557905.1 Nitrososphaeraceae archaeon
TCCAAATAATGTTCTATGTTTGCAATTTACTTATTGCTACGAAAAAATGAATGTAATCAGATTAATGCATTCGCAAGTCCAATAAGATTTGCATTTAAGCCAATATGTCAATGTCTTCCCAAATATTCTATGTAACCCAAAACATTTCAGTAAATCTTCTAATGACATTACTTCATGATAGACCAGCTGCCATAAACTCAAAATTCATACCATTCATCGGAGACTACATTCCAGTATATATGTTGTCTAGTCTCATGTGAATTTATACAGAATCAAGAAAGAGAATGTTTAAGAATACAAATATTTAGAGATGTAGTATAAGCTATTTTGTTTGCTCTAGGCGAAGTGACATTATCCCCAATGAAATGACTAAGGCAGCTCGTAGATCTAGGCTTTGTCTAAAACCACGACTAGAGCATTAACCTCCATTAACAGGGTCGGTGAGTGCATCCACTATGAACATCTTTGAAATCTTTACTTCCTAGTCCATGTATGTCATCTGAGTAATGAATAGAGTATTGATGCGAACAAGGTATACATAAATCATCTGAGTTTTTATGAATCAATATGTAAATTAACTCCTCATTCTGCTATTCATTAATCAAGTCCAGTCTTGTAATCGTTTACAATCTAGCAGATCGTTATTATAGTGTTCTAGCTGCGTTGGTAGTGCACTAAGTTATTTCTTAATTCACCAGGTTGTATCAGGTGCTTTACCATTCAAATTTATCCAAATTCATTTTTACGTCAGTCATCTTGAATATGGCTATACCTTTCATTCTTTTCTTTCATTTTTCTTGCTCCTTCAATCACAGAAGTCATTACTTCAACGAGTTCATTCGACTAATACTTATAGTCATGAGATATGAAATTAAATTTGAGTTTTAAATATAACTATAAAGGCGATATATATTCACTACTTAAATTTAGATTTGTGAGACTGGTTAAGATTAAAGTTAATACTTGCAGCTACTTATACAAATGGTTATGCCTAAAATTAACGTAAAATGTCTATTATATTGTAGACTGTCGTTTGAACTCATTGTTATGTACTATGCCATGAAGAGTATGCAATATCCGTTATCGGATCTGATAATGGGTTGCCCAAGAATGTAATAGCGGATCTCTCCACGAAAAAGTGCAAAAGTTTCGCTCCTACCAACGGTTAGATCTGTGCATTAACGAGAATCTTTTAAAGTTTGATTTCTATAATCACAGGATTGTGGTTTCGAAGTACCTAGGCTTTATAATCCATTTATTGCGTACATGAGCAAGGTTGCAAACTCTGAAAGATTACTCTTATCTTCTCTTCCAACCTTTCCATATATTATTTCTATATCTATCTTACAACAGTTACTGGACACTTGGCATGCTGTACAACTTTGTGAGAGACACTACCCAGAAGAAATACTTTAGCGGTACTAAGTCCTCTGCTACCAAGTACTATCATATCGACCTTCTCTTTATCTGCTATCTTCAATATTTCCTCAGCAATATTTCCTCGTTGTTTTATTGTGCTTACATCTTTCACTCCATGCTCCCTAGCTTGCGATTCGAATTTCCTTAGCATTGATTTATCATCAATTTCTCCTTCCTCAATTTTTTTGGCAATTTCTTCGAGCTTTTTACTACTGCTTCCAACTCTTTCAAATATATCTGCTATATTTACAAGAAGCAGAGATGCATTACTTTTTTCAGCTAAAAATGATGCGTACTCAAAGGCTCTTTTTGATGCCTCTGATCCATCAACAGCTGAGAGAATCTTTGATATCATCATCACTTATTTTCTAACGTACAGTATTAAATATTTTATATCAGGAGTATATAGGAACTGTTACTTGTTTGCACTCTTGGTTCGAATTACCAGGATTTTAGTTTACCTATGAAATTATCTGATATTAATTCTTCCTATTATCTTTCCTATTTCTCGCATTTGCTGTGACTTGTAGACTTGTTTCTAATAATACTTATTACATTCGCCCACATCTAACTACAAATATTGATTAAAAAGGTATTGCGGATATGACGATTGTAGTCTAATTGTTAGAAATAATATCTAAAAAAATGCCTAGAAATTGAATAGTTATTTTCAAGATCTATGCAAGCTATAAAATGTAGTATTATTTCCTAGAGATCCAATCTATACTAAACATTACAAACAATCTTTTATTAAAGTCAGAGAAATAAAGCCATGAATCTTTCACTTGTAATTTTGTTGTCTGTTTTACTAGCTACAGCTATTGTAGTAACAACAAATATCCCGACTATATTAGCAGCCAAGCATCACAAAAATGCCAGTACTGATAACGATAATGATGAGTCTAGTTCACACAAGAATAAGACCACGTCTAATAATCCAGACCCTGATCACGATGGTGACAACGACCACAAAACTTTGAATAGTTACACATCTAATAGTACGGTCACCCCAAGTAGCGGCACAACATCAACAACCACACCAACAAAACCAATAGAAAATAATAAAGGGGAACCAATTAAAGGCGCACCTGTAGGCATATGTTTAGTAGGAGTAAAATCGGCTTGTAATGGGCCAGCATTTGAACATCCATGAAAACAATATGCGTAGTCGCCGCGTTAAGTTACTAATCCTAAATTCTTAGTTTCTAAGAATTTATTCTTAATCTGTGTCCGCATCTAATTCATGTTAAAACTTACTCTTTTTCAAAAGCTAAATAGATAGTGCAACATGGGCTCTATTTATTTCATATTGTGTCTATTAAGTCAGCGTTATTCTATCCCTGTAGTGTCTATATATTGCAATCACTATTATCGCAGTTATTCCCGTCATGAAGAGCAGATTGAACGGAATCGGTATGAACAATAACGCTACAAATGCAAAGGCATAGAATAATAAAATCACCCCCAAGATCTTACCTGTTATCTTCAGTGCTCCTTTTGTTGTCACCACTGCCATTATACTCTCTCCAAGGTATACATCCGTTAACCACTAGTATAAAGAGATGGTATGCAGTGAAATGCGTTGGAATCTTTGGCTGGTTGGCTTAGATTTTACATAGACGGTATTTATCAAGAGTATTGTATACCGAGATAAGAGTTTGGCTGATGACCGAATATCAGCACAATAATATTATTCACAATAACGCACAATAACGCAAAAAGAATCACGGTATAAGACCAATGATAAAACAATAATTACAAGTATTACTGATCACAAGTATGATAATAAGAAAAATAGTACTGATAATTACCCTACTAAGGGCTCATTCATCTGTAGACTGGTACTATTATGGATTAATGAAAGGACATGATAAAGGATGAGGGCAGGAATAAGAAATGACTAGTATCAACATAGGTTATAGCGAGATAGTCGCGGCAGCAACTTTTGTCTTCGCAGGTAAACAAGATAATGTCCCAAATTGCTTTACAACTACTTTACCGGAATCTGCGACACGGCAACGTAGCTATCTATCGACAAAGGTTATAAAAAATAATTAGCTAAGCAAGTTACCAGATCCACTTCATCTATTTAACTTCTTATTTGGCTTATAGTCAATTATAAGCGCAATTAAGAGATTGCAAATACGCTGCAATTTATCGAGATGATTATTTAATATCTACAAGATTAAGATGTGAATAGTAAAAGTCACCTGCAAGACGCATCATCCCAAATAGAATATGAACCTACGTGCCTAACAACAATTTCTATCTAACAATCATGACGGAACAATGAGCATGTTGGATGACACCACTTGCAACACTTCCAGTCAAGAATCTTTTCAGTCCGGTTCTTCCCCTTGTTCCAATAACTATTAGATCTATATCTTTACTAGTAGCATAGTCAATAATTGATTCTATTATGGATTTCACATCTGTGAGAATCTCTGCTTTAAGCTCTTCAACATTTTCATTCCTTGTCATATCTTTTACTTCCTTGAACCATGTTTGTGCCTTTTCTTCGAGATCATTAAAGTACTGGTCTATTACATTCGGAGGGGCTCTTTCATATCCATATGGTAATCCTCCAATCACATGAATACAAAACAGCTGAGCGTTCTCATCCTTTGCCAGCTTTACCGCATATTTAGCGGCATTTAAGGAACATTTTGAACCATCTATTGGAACGAGTATCTTTCTTATTTGAATATTACAATTACTATTGATATCTGTCATTACTGCATTTTGGTGATATTGATTTAATATATTAACGATGTGTAGATACTCCATGCATTATAATCCAAAATGTAATATACTGTTCGTAGCATTACTCAATTAATGAGCTTAGAATCGATTCTAGTATCTAGTATTATGACCAAAAAGGTAATTGTTCAAACCGACAATCAAAATATCCAGGCAATCTCTAATACTATGTATG
>DATBGR010000541.1:0-11841 GCA_036557905.1 Nitrososphaeraceae archaeon
GAGTAGTAACGTTCCTTTTGATGCTATTGAATCTCAATTTATTGTTGATAAGAATAGAATCGATCTCGTATATAAGTTAGTATTCTATACCTAATTCTTCATATATGAGTATGGATAGATTATTGTTCGTCGATCTGCATAGCTGAGATTCAGCGTATTGAGTTTTTAGTAGTAATCGATTTTCTAGTTTGGAAATACAAAGCTACAATGGCTCATTCAAAGCAAATTAGGTGAAAATGGTCCCCGTTGTTGTGACTTTATTTAATGCTTCATCTCTTACTGGTCCAAAGTGTGGACAACTAGCACGTTCAAAGTGAATCAAGAAGCCTCATGAAGCATATCAAAAATACAAGATATTTAGGATGGAAGGCTTACAATTGTCAATCTAAATTTAGTATGTTTAACAATTGAAAGCTTGAATTCACCAAGAAATTTCAGCACCGATGATTATTATTAGGTCCCCGCTTTACCTACAGATATCGAACTTCAGTGATGGATACCAAACTTGACAAAATAGATCTGGCAATTATCAAGTCACTAATGAAGGATGGTAGAAAATCATTTAGACAAGTTGGTAGGGAAATCAAAGTAAGCACACCAGTCGTAGAATCTCATTTCAGTAAAATGAAAGGATTAGGGTTAATCGAAAATGTTGAGCCAATTTTAAACATCGATAGAATTGAAGGTCAAGTAATATCTATTATGGTATCCATTAAGAAAGATCCTTTGAAATCAGTTGATATTGCTAATCGGCTGTCCATGATTCCTGAAGTAAGAGATGTATATTTAATAACTGGTAATTATAATGTTCTAGTAAAAGTTTCAATTACAAAAAGTCATGAACATATAGAAGAATTTGTAAGAGAGAAAATAGCAACTGTCGACGGAATCAAATCTGTTTCATACCAAGTGATAGCAAAAACGATAAAGGATAGCCAAAGTATTCAGATAAATGAAGGAATATCTGTCAAGATGAAATGCGACTACTGTGAAAATGATATTCTTCAGGAAGCCAAAAGCTTGGAAATAGGACACCAATTTAAGAGATACTTTTATTGTAACTCCGGTCTGACACTCTACAAACAAAAATACAAAGGAAGAATTGAAGCAGCGGCTGCAGTTTCTAAGTCAATTAAACCAAAATAATCTCAAAAGAGTATCTCTGGCATAAGTTTTACTGTCATATAGATTCTTATCATGATTTTTGAGACTATCTTGACCACGGGCCTTTATAAATTCAGACGAACTGATTAATAGTGTTATAATAAGTAGTAATGTGAAAGATATCATGATAGTTATAGATAGAAACTGTCGCTATTGCATACCTGCTTCTTCAGTTTGTTAGTATATTAAAAATGCTGTAAAGTGAGCTCTAAAAATAATCACGAATTTGTTACTACAATCCACCTAGAACCTATTTGAAAGTAAAAGTGTCCCATCTAAAATGAAAATTAGGTTCGTGTTCCCTAAAGTTGGACGAAAACATCTCGTATTAGTTACCAGTTGTTTACGATCGTAAATAATAATTTTTAAATTATTGGTATGATATTATAATGCGTACAAGAGTGGAGTTAGAAAATGGCAATTGATCCAGTATGTAAAATGGAAATAGATGAAAATTCATTGTCTAAATCTAGCGTAGAAGGAAAGGAATTCTTCATCTGCTGTCCACAATGTAAGTTAGTATTTGATAAGAACCCATCAAGATATAGCTGAATTTAGAGTTATTTTTTCTGTTGCAGATGTTTCTTATTATCTCTAAATCTTTTAATCCTACTATAAATTATAAATCCGATTAAACCAATTGCTGCAATAAAGGCTAACTGAGGAAGCTTTCCAATTGGTGATGATATTGAAATGGATTTCGTTCTGTGTTTGTGAATAAATTATTATTATCTTGTTGTTGATGTTGCCCCTGTAATTTGGGTGTAGGCATATCTAGCTCAATAGGTACAGGATATAATAATGATACTAATAATCCATTTCTTTCGAAAGCTGAAGCTCTTATCATCGCGTTATATAATCCTGGTCTTGGGATACTAGTATATGCCATATTATTACTACTTTCAGTGGTATTCCCTACTCTAAGGGTTATTTTCATCTTAGAGTGCATGTTCAGTCATGTTAGTAGTCTGAGGAACAGCTGTATGTTGTGTCCCTCTAACCCCTGAGTCACTCATTCCTACAGGTGATAGCTCAACGTCGTTAAGGGATATCGTAGCTGGATTTGATGGGGAAATAGAGGCGCGCACCAGATGCTGCAGATACTATAAAAAGAGAATAAGAAATGAGTCTATTCATTTCTCCAATTAATGAAGCAGTTGCGCCGCCGTCAATCATATGCGATAATCCAATTTGTAATCGAAGCAATAGGTATCAGAATGTTCTAACCGCAATAATCGCCAAAATATCCCCCATTCATATACGTATTCCTTGCATTCCAATATTCCTGATTGAATGCATTTGATCTGGCTAATACGACACTATCCTGGAATACAGTCGCTAATGCAATAGCCATAATTAGCGCTAAGCTGGTTAAGATCAATTTTTCAGAGTTTTTTCACCTCCTAGACTATTTTAATTGCAGTACTCTCCGTTGTCAGAATCGCTGCTAGATAATGCCACTTGATCTAGGGTTTGTCTCGGCTTTATTACTACGTTGTTGTGACTAACATCAATGTGCACATTAGAGTTGCCTTGTGCCTGGCTCTAAGTTTGCTGCTGCGTCGTCGTCTCACCAGCTAATGAATTCATTTGGTCGTATGGCCTAGCGAATATCCATTACAGAATTCATAAGCGTGCTTTTTATCATTTTGGGCAGCCCGTGTCATAACCGTGGTTGCTGTCGTCGCAATTGCTATAATCACAGCGAATCAAGAAGTTATCATCCTAATCTCTACTATTATTGATTTATTAAAGTATGTTCTACACAAGCGTTTCAAGTATCTGTACTAATTCATTTGGAACTATAATCATTGCATCGTGTCCTGACTTTAATTCATGATAATCCCAACCCAATTGTAATTTTGCTTTTTGGGCCATAAAATGAAAATCCTTGTATTCAGTACATGAAATATAGCTTGTTGGTATTTTCTTGGCTTCTAAATTATTAATTCTTATTGATTGGTCATGAGTATGCCATGGCATAGGGGATAGATGTCTATTCATCCATACTATGTCCTCTGAATCAGTAACTCCCCAGACTGTAGGATTATAAGGTTGTACAAGCCACTCTTTACCCTGATTACTTAATGCTCTTTTTTTGTACACTTCTTCTAAACCAGGTATAAATCAAAAGCAGTCTTACCATCTTCTGGTATATAACCATCCAAATATACAAGACGCCTAATCCTGTCAGGCATCTTCTCTGCAACACCGCCAACAACCATACCACCATAACTATGGCCAACTAGAATCACATCATCAAGATCTTCGTATTCAAAAACTTGCATGATATCCAGTATTTGAGTACTCAAATCAATATCTTCTCTAAGAAGATGGCTTCTTTCTCCTAAACCTGTTAGGGTTGGCGTATAAACTATATGACTATGATTAGCGAGAAGAGGCGTTACTTTTTTCCAGCACCATCCTCCATGACATGACCCATGAACTAATACAAAAGTTGTCATTTCTTATGATAAATATTGATGGGAATTTAAATATTCAACATATGATCAATAGACATGCCTTCCAAAGCCTGATTCTACATACTATCTTATTTTTCAAGTATGAGGGGCGAGAATGAAATTTTCACATTCACTAAAAGACGTAAACAATAGTGAAATCGCATTTTTTATGCTAACCTTAGTCGTATAATCTTAGGGCTAGGAATGATATCATTTATTATGAATACGCTGCATTTTCATAAAACAACTTTTTTCCAGCATTAATCTTCCAAAATAATTTTATACTAAAATGTTCTAGTCTGTCCATTTAACTAAGTACATGTTAAAATTTCAGACAATTTTTCATGTTTTTACCAGTATTATGCAGCAACACTTGTGAAGAAATTAAATACTATGTATAGCAGCATTATGGAAATAGTGATAAAATATGTCTAAAAATAACACTAAGCAACAACAACGATTCTCGTTTCGTAACTACCAATACTTGTTCATTGCCGCAGCGGTTGCCACTGCGATAGCTGGAATAGTACATTTGTACATGCCACTCACGCACACTAGAATGCTTGGAAATATACCAGTAGCGACATTCTTTCTGGCTTCCGGAATTGCACAAATTTTCTGGGTATTGCCTATGATAAAAAGATGGGGTAGAATCTGGTATTATATAGGAATTGGAGGAAATGTGGGCTTTATAATATTGTATGTGGTGACGCGATTCCCGGGAAATCCTGTTAATGGAAGAGGCGGAGATGTTGACGCAGTAGACATGATATGTGAACTCGCACAGGTAGCCTATATAGCAATAACTGCAGTAATACTAGCCAAAGAAAAAAGTATAAGAATAGTGGATAAAGAACAGCTAAGGTAAGCAGCTAATGATTAGAGGTGATTTATTTTTCTTTTTCTAATCAATCAAGTTATCCCAAGATCAAAGATAGTAACAAGTTTATAATGATGGACTAGAACAAGTAAAAGTAAATCAAACAACCTAAGCATTGAATATGTTAAGCTCAAAATCAAAATATGGTTGTAAGCCAAAAGACAAAATAGATACAATTAATCTAGAGATCATCCAATGCCTTTCTAGAGATTGTAGAGCATCATATAGAGATATTTCTTCTGTCGTTGGCATAACTCCAAATGCTATCAAGGGAAGAATCAATAAGATGGTTTGTAATGGCATTATACAAAGTTTTATAGTAAATGTAAATCCAGGTTTATTTGGATACGAAAAAGAATGTCTTTTAACTGTAAAGCATTCCTACACAAGAATGACAAAAATAATTAATGATGACGATATTATCAAACAGCTGAACCTTCTAGGAGATGTAAGGGTGTATGCTAAACAATTACAGAGAAGTGCTTTATTTGGAATATCACTTAGACCTGGAGCAGAGGATAAAATCTGACTTGTAGTTGATTTGCTAAAACAATCTGCACTTTTTGCAGACTTTGCATTTATGAGCTATAGGCCAATATCAATGAAAGTACATCGCTCTGATTTTAAAATTATAAAATCCTTATTATCAAATCCCAGAATGCAAGTCGAAGATGTTGCAAAGGAAACTATTCTTTCCACCAAGATTGTGACAAGAAGACTGGAAAAATTAAGTGAAAATCACATTATTGAATTTGGTATTATCAGGGATATGTCTTCTATGCAACTAGCAGGTTATATTGAATTTGCTGTCATGATCCATGTAGAATATCCTTTTCTTTATCAGTCTCTAATAGAGAAAATTTATCAAGAATTACAAGAATACTTATTTGTTATACCACATGCTAATCAAAATGAAGGGATCTTTTTGATTTTCTTTTGTCCAAATATACCTACAGTTGATTTGATATTGACAAGATTAGAATCTTATCAAGGAGTAAACGGAATGGAGACATTTATAACAACTAGGTTGGTGTATTATCAAGATTGACTAAAAAGAGCAGTTGATAAAAGGCTGAGATCAGAAGAAGAACGACAACAACAGCAGCAACAGCAGCAACAGCAGCAACAGCAACTCAGTAAAACAAATTCATATAATTTTAACAAAGCATCTTAATTTGCCCACTATGTTGTATGCTTCAGTTCCTATTACCTTTAGGTCAGGCCCATTTTTTCAGTTAAATAGATGAATGACTGATTCAACCAACTCTTGTCCTTTATCTGTTAATCTATATTCTATTCTGGGAAGGTTTAGTTGTATGCTTATCTTCTAGAATTCCACATCATCAAGTTCCTTTAACCTTTTCCCCAGGGTTTTGCTACTATGGTGTCATGACATGTATGACGCATTTTCGGTTTATTATATCATCTTTGTGTTCCGTCGTTAAGCCATTTGTTATAAAATTACATATGACGAGTGGAATAAACAGGCTCATAAAGTTCAATACACTACAATAACCTAAGTTCATAGTTTGCATACCTTGGTCCAGATTATTTTTCTTGAATGGTGATTTCAACACACTGTTCTGTTGCTTATCGAAAGCGTTTGTGATTGTGATGATGATTACCAATATTCATGATGGTTTTCTTGTCTTAATAATCACCACTGCCAAAACTACTATACCCCCAATTATGATCGCAATACCTGCTGGCAATGCTGAAAAGCTGGACACATTCGCGTTTTTATCCTCCCATTGTTGAGTTACGTTATTTGAAAATGAATTTTTATTCTCACTATTATTCTGGGCATAAGCTATATTTCTGCATTGATTACAAACGATCTGATCAAATTGTGATGATATTATAAAAGGAATACTAGATATTAATGAGAACAACACAAGCATGGCTAGAGTAAGCAGTGACAAACTATAATGGTGATCACTATAATTCTTGAAATATAATAATTTTATTATTTTATATTTCAAAACTATCACCTAAAATCAGGAATCGGTATCGTTACTAGACCTATCATCAAAATATATTTGTTTATGATAGAAGTGTAATACATATACACATGATTTAACCTTATTCATAAATGAGGGGAATACCTCCCCAACATGAATATAGTTCATGACTCTTTTCTGATGATGATCACCTATTCTATCTAGGTATAGATGTCAGATGAATTACTGCATATGGGATTAATATGATTTATGGTACATACTACGAATGTACCAGCAGCATGTAGTCTGCTTATTCGTGGATTGTACTACAATCTTTATAAGCTCTATTAATTGAAGTAAAATTGTGAATCCTAGCAAGATTTTCACTTCTATTAAATCGACCACTTTATATTCGATGTTAATTATTCTATCTATTTTATTTGTAATCTATGCTGTCACGACGATGGTTCTTCCTGTAAATGGCCATACATTCTCACAAAATGAGAATTCATTATTTTTGACTAGAATGAATCAAATGCATTCTCAGTTACAATTAGTCCAGAATCTTCTTTCAACCACTACTACTTCTGGAGATAATAATATAAGTAATATTAAATTTGCCCAAAATCATGCGATGAATGCAATAGCATTTTTAAAGGAAAAAGATTCAGTAAGCAATTTCACATGGAACCAAGAGATTGCCGAAAGAAATCAAAGAGTTGCAAATGATTTAGTCAGGGGATTTAACGATCTCACTGCATTTATAGATCAGAAAGCATCATCAAAAAGTAACTCTAAGGTTGCATTAGCCAATGAAAGCTCATCTATTCAAGATAAAATAAATAATTTGGGTGGCCTATTGGATGAGGCTATATCTTCCAGAGTTCCTAAAGATATTGTAAGCAATTCAACAAATCAAGCATTGGTCCTTGCCAACATTGGAAATCAAATATTCTTTAGCTATGGTCAGGCACTTGGATTTCCATATACGAAGTTGGCTGATATGCTTACAACAATGAATATGTCAACTATAGGTGCTAATAACGATAAGATGATGCACACCATGTCTAACACGGTGAAAATAGTAAATGAATCCGATTATCAGGATGCAAAGGCATATGTCAAGCAAGCTCAAGATATTGTTTCAAAGTACCTAAATTCCCCAGACTCCGCAAATAAAATTACAACCTCAGACATTAAATCACAGCTGAACAAGATTCTCTCGCAGCTGGAAACAACCATTAATAGCAAAGGTTCATTCAATACTGTGATGAATCTCATCCATTTGCAACTACATCCAGAATTGATATCTTATTATAAGATTAGTTAGTGTTACTAAAAGATCTTATAAATATATTTTTTGAAGCTGCTTAATTATTCTAATCGCGATAAATAGAGAAATAACTGTGTCTGGACTAGAAATTGTTCATTGTAGAAACTAAGAAAAATGAAGAACTAAATTTTACTTTATTTGTCCCCTAATCTCACCCTTTGGATTTTGTTGTGTATGAACATTAGCGTAGGCATTGCCATCTCCAATTAATTTCACAAGATCTGAAATCTGTTTGCCCTTTAATGGGCCATCCAGTTTGTCAGAAGTGATATTACCCTGCGATAACATCCCATTTTCTGGACCTGTAGGTAAGTTGGCTTTAAACAAAACGACGATGACAGGCCCATTTTCACCTGCTTTTCATTGGTGTATATGAGCCATTGTAACCTTGTCCATATCTTTAACATTTACTTTGTAAGCTATTGTCTTTCCATCGCTACTTAAAGTAAATTCTGCAGATCCAGTTGCTTTTGTATCTTTGGGAGGGACTTCATTCTTACCTGATAGTGTTGTGGTAAACTTTTTCTCTCCTCCGCCCTGTGCAAAAACTGCATTAAAAGAGTTAGATACTAATGCATTAACGTATATGGTTAAAATAATCAATGACACACATACTACAAGATGCAGAGGATTCCTGTCCTCTTATTGATATCATTAATGTGGACTAAAAATTAATATTACTATATAAATGATAGTTAACATAGTTAATCAATAATCCTAAATTAGGAAATTATGCAGTCTCGATTAAGAATAAGATAGTCATGGTACATTCGTCGAATGTTATATAAGATTTAAATTTCAAACTTCTTATACCTTTGTTATGGTTGGTCAAATCAATCATATGAAGTACACCACATTATTATTAATATCCTCTCTTAGTGCAATACTCATTTTTTCCATGACCGCGAGTGTTGTAGCACATGAAAGACAGCTCTTTACCATAGGGGGTAAACCAATGCTACTTGTGATAGGTTCAATAAATGAACCTGTATACGTGGGTGACAAATCTGGAGTGGACTTTTTTGCATATACCCCTGATTCTAAGGATCCACTAAATGATAAGGCTAATGGAACAAAGCCCATTACTGATTTAGATAAGACTATGAAGGTCGAAGTTTCTGCAGGTCCAAAAAATAAAACATTAGATTTTGACCCTGATGATGATAATCCAGCGCATTATACTGCTACTTTCTTCCCAGGGGCACAAACAACATATACGTATACATTAACGGGTACCATCAATAATACTCCTGTTCACTTAAGCTATACATGTGTTCCTGGCGCTGGAGATGACACTCCTGGAAATAATAATAAAGTAACACTCTCTAAGGGAGTAGAAAGACAAGGTGTAGCTGGAGGCTTTGGTTGTCCATTGCCAAAGTCTGATGCAACAATTCCATAACTAGTGTTTGGACAATATTGAAAGGACTAACTATATATGAAGGGATCAAAGCGAACTCCTTTTTCTTTGAGACATAAAAATATTGAACTCAAAAAATATAAGTTAAGTGGAAAGAGGAAAATTCTTACATTAGTTACATTCTTAATAGTTACAGTATTTCTCTTATACTTCATAAATAGTAGTAGCCCGAATTATGTTTATGCACATTCACTTCCAGTAACTGAAACACCTGCATCTAATTCTATTATAAAAAAAGGATCTCCGCTGTCTTCTAAAGTAATAATTGATTTTTCAGAGAGACCAGATCCGAACGTTAGTACTATACAGGTTTTAAATTCAAAGAATGAAAGAATAGATAGTGGCAAATTCACTATTATTGGAGATCATGATCGTCAAGCTCAAACAGAATTAAACACCAAAAAGCTAACTGATGGTGTATATACAGTTTCATGGATGACTCAATCTAAAGATGATGGTCACATAGCAAGAGGCTCTTATGCATTTGGAATAGGAAACGTTGGTCCAGGAAATACTGCTCAAGGCTCAGGTATCAGCACATTACAGAATAAACAGCAACGTGTGCAGACTGTTGCAGTCACTTCTAATATAGATGGATTGATTAAATGGCCTTTGATAGTATCAGAGGTAGCAATCATAGGAGGTATATTTTCCCATTTGTTTCTATGGGAAAGATTTGGGAATAGAATTGGCGTAAAAAGCATTACAGGAAAGATGGATGGATCTAAGGCCAAATTCAATACAACGACAATACCTTGGGTTAAAAGATTTAGTCTAATATTGATAATCGCATCTATTACTATTATTGTATGTGCAACGTCACTACTCTTTCTACAAATTTCTGAGTTAGGGTCAAATACCAATTCTAATTATAGATTAATTTTTGAGTCAGTACTGCATGGTTCTTCTGGAATATCTTGGCTAATGCATGTCATAACTGCACTAGTGATCATGATTTGCATTCTAGCCAATTATTATCTCTTACGTAAGCACGGAGCAAGCAACCTTTTAAAAAAAAACAGGTCGCTAACTTCTCAATCACTTTTGTTTGGGGTTGGTTTTGTAGCAGGTGCTATCTGCATTTTTGGAAATAGTATGACAAGTCACAATTCAGCAGTAAATTTCATTCCATCAGTAGCAGTGTTCATTGACTGGATGCATCTTATGGCTGTTTCATTATGGATAGGCGGCTTGTTCTACATCTCAGTAGTATTGTTACATTCGTTAAAAACATCAGAAAGATTGCAGCAACCGCCACAATTATTTTCTCTAAATGAAAAAAATATGCAGCAGGAACTGCAGGTCAGCAGGGATAAAACTCAAGACTCCGCATTCAAAATCACTCCAACAACGTATTATCTTGCATTATTGCTTCCAAGGTTTTCTCTTATAGCCACAATATCTCTTGGGGTTATAGGTATAAGTGGAATTTATATGGCTTGGATTCAGCTTCACACATTTAATGAATTATTTAATTCGGCCTATGGAAACGTTTTGATAATTAAGTTAGCAATTGCATTACCTGTAGTTCTTCTGGGCACATATCATCAAATAAGGATACATAATTTCACTACTGTAATTGCGAATATTGGAAATACAGGTACCACTACCACATCTGATCGTAATAGAGCTAAGAATTCAATAAGCGGCAATCAACTCGTACAAAATTTTAAAAAAGAAAATAGGGTGATTCGAAAATTAGCTAGTATGATGGCTAGAAACAAGAAAAACAGTCACGATAATGTAAGCATTATCAATAAAAGTTCTGTATTTTCCAGATTCGGATCAACCATAAAAATTGAGTCATTATTAGAAGTGTTTTTATTATTGGCAGCGTCATTACTTAGTATTACATCACCGAATTCAATGAGTATGGCTTCTATGCCAAATATGCCAAATATGACCCACACTCCATCAACTACATCTTCATCTCAAATGGCAATGACTGAAAATCAGATGCAGATGAAAAATAGTACATTAGTGAAACAAGCAAAGATATTGAATGTAAGTACCAAGATAGAAATAAATCCATTTTACTCTGGGTATAACACATTTAAGATCTCATTTACCGATCCGAATGGCAAGCCGTACAACAAAGTAACTGGTGCAGAAATGATTTTTAAGAACGAAAAAGCAGATATTGGCCCAATTGTTGTTACGATGAAGAAAATACAGCCAAACATCTTTGCTGTTGGTACATTTATTGGTCTGCCTGGAGAATGGAATATAGCTATGGCCGCTCAGCGACAAGCAGACTACGATTTGAATTATGCATTTACTTCCAAAATTACAAATGCTCCTCAGCATTCTAATGCTAATATGAATATGAGTAATACTAGCAATAATAACAATGATAATATGCTTAACTCTCAAGCTCAAGAACAGTTGCCAAAATTTGATTCATTTGCAGTACTTGCAATAATCCTCTCAGTCCTTCTTGGTATTATAAGTTGGTATACATATCGAAGAAGTAAACAAGATCTTAAAGCATCTATAGATAGGTTCGAAGGAGGTCAATGATGGATATAATGATGTGCATTCAATCACATTAGGATTTAACGAAGTGTACTGGGTATTGGAAATTTATTTGGATCTCTCTACTCTACATGGTATTAATTTAGGGAACATCGAACAGAGAGTGG
>DATBGR010000542.1:0-3502 GCA_036557905.1 Nitrososphaeraceae archaeon
GATCACTGAGATAGCGCCACTTGTTTGAGCTATCAGTTTGCCCAGCTCTTCGCGGTGAACAAGTTATCTAGGCATCTCTAGGTACCACTCCCCTCATGATATACAGCATAAATAAATTATATTACCGTCCTATGATATCAGTCTACATTAGGTGATAATATTTATAACCTGCCATTTCTCATATCGTATTGTAACTGTATGTCCAGTTAAGAAATCCGATGTTGTCCGATGTGTTAGACTTATTGGGTATTTACAGAACTGGATATTAGTCTGGTAATAACGATAAGGGCATCTGAAAATAATAGTATTATTCGATTAAGGCAAATCGAATAATTTCCTTATCATTACATCTAATACGTGATAAAAGAGATAAGACCGCCTGCATACCTTATGCTATGCTCCAACTTTAATGCTAAATAAATCAACTCTAAATAGTGTGTGTGCCTCACGTTTTCTGCGTAGTTTTTACTTCCATAATCCAGTCACACTTCACACCTATTTTATCATGATGTTTTTTCACTACATCCTTAGTTGGTGCATCTATCAAGCAGTAAATCGCTTCAACTTCAAAGTGTAGAGGATATTTACCACTTTTACTCCTAGCTCATCTCTAGGTGCATTCTGCGCTTTTATGAAGTCTTTCTCAGTCGTTGTACCCATAAAATGAACGACTAAGAAAACTGGCAATCTTTAATATATGTTCATGAGGATGCTAGTTAATATCCCTTTATGGCAAGATAGTATTCAATTTATATAAGATTAGTCAAATTACTGATATGGATATCACATTGTGCCACTTTATTCCACTTTATTGAACACTGTTCCACATAGTAGTTTCAAAGCTTGATCCAAATCACAAAATTAGGATCTTAGAACAGACTGATCAATTTCGGTTGTATTGGTTGTTACTGGTAGATATTCGAAGCAATACTCTAACCTTTCTTTAGTCGTCATAACGACAGCAAACTTATTACTTGATAAATATCTGCGTGAGTATAGAAAAATAAATCATCATCTCTACTATCGATGTCTGGTATTTGAAATTTTCATAAAAATTTCCACTACTACTGTCTTATAGTATTTCTTTAGAGCTTTACGTTGTGATCTCAGGCCAGTAAGTAACTTTGGTATTTTATTCCTATGTTCTTGTGATAATGCGACTCCTTTAGTTACATTCACAGCTAGAAAAAGCATTTAAACTACCCTGCAAGCAATATAGTATGACACAGTACGGAAGTACATCTGGCGCAGGGGAAATTAAGATAACAGTGGCAAGTATTAAATTGGAAAATGGAACTATCGCCGGAGCTACAACGAAATCCTACAGCCTACCAAACTTGGAGGCTCTGGAAAAAGACTTAGCCTCACAAGTGTCAGACCATTCCAAATCCAAAGGCACATATCTCATCAAAAGTAGGAATAATTCCGCAGTTACAGCTGACACATTCGAAGAGAGCAATAAAATAGTTATCGATCAATTGAAGAGAGCACTTGGCACTGGAGCTCATGATATGACTTATGGTGCACTCTGCGGTTATATCTTGGTGGATGGAATAGAAATGGGACATGGCTGTGTATTCGTACCATGGTGGAAATTATAATACCAAAGTGGAATTTTTAAAGTACATGTATAAGATCAAATGCTTAACATTAAGTATTGCCTGATACTCAATTGCTTAAGGCTTGATAATATCAGCAGCAGATCACGTTAATTCTCTTGTTGTGATAGATTCAAATCAGAATTAGAAATCCTCAGCCTATACACTCTTACTCGATATAGATACAAATTACTGCGCTTTCTGCTTACGCGCGCCAATAGATGCCATTTGGTTTTGGAAAAAAGCTGATCTAAACCAGACTTCCATACCACCACTAAACGAAGATGATTTACAAGAGACTAAAATGGTTTGTGATATGTTAAATCCAAATGAAGCAGTATTAGTTGGCGCACGCCATGGGGTTACACTGTAAACAGAAAATAACAAACCCAAAAAATGCGCGCACTCTAGTTCAGCAAAAATATCGCTGGGAATGTGTGGTATATCTTTTCTGTATTTTGCTAGGTTTAATCACATGACAAAAAGGTTTACGTCTATGAAGCAATAACCTCTTGACTAAGATCAGATCAGGAAGTATGATAAATCTTTCTTGAGATCGGAAATAAGACTGAAGGAGATTTTGCTGTATTCAGATTGATTGAATCAATCACATGCAACTTCAATAAGAAAATTATAATATACAAGACTGAATGCACCAAAGTAGTATTCTTTCATGAAGACTATCACGTACTTGTCTGCTGCCCAAGTGCTACTTATTTTTATACCATCAATCAGATAAACGAAACAGTTAGAATCCTGAACCTTTTTAATTCGAAAATCTTTAACTATATTTGATATGGACAATGTATGACCTTCCGAACTTGTATGGTGTGAGCGAGTCACAGGTTCCATCAGGTCCTCTTATAGAATCACCAGAAAGTATACAAAGAATATTCCATTTGCATCATCCTCTGTACCTTATACTATAATATATGTAAGTGGTGCGAACCTCTTTGATACGAAAGCCGATCGTAAAGCTTCAATATTAATAGTCTAGAGTTGCTGATCATTAGCTTTAATAAAAGGTCTAGGGCAGACTTGCTGACTTGACGATAAGTACTACCGATGGCAACTTGACGATAAATAATACAGCAAATTTCGATATACCATCCGGCCTAGGCCCAACAATGGGACGGGTCGTGTTTATGAGGGGTACGCTTAAATTTGCTTTTTCAGGGGCTGAAGGTAGCAATTCTAAGGGCCCGAAAGACTGCACAGATGCATTTGATGATAAAGGTACTGTTACCTTTCCAGGAACAGGCTGGAAGTGGGATGATTTGGTGATCGACATTCCAACACCGCCAGAGTGGATTCACGTTCACCAAGTTATTGCATCAGTTTTTTTCACTAAGATCTATAATGTGGAAGAAGCAATTTATGCTGGATGGGACATAGAGTTTGAAAATGGGGTTCAAGAAGGTGTAGGAATCCGACTGAATTGCAAAGTTAGGGTCAGTGACAATGATGGATGGATGTGTAGGGCGGATTATCATGTCGTCGCACTTGGCGATATTAAATTGGGTTGATATGTTCAATATAGCATTATGCAAAGGATTGACTAAACTACACTCTTAATTTCCAAGGCCGAGAATTAAATCATAACATGCCCAAAAGACTAATTTATCCATTTTATGGTCTGATTCCAACTGAACTCAACGAGCTCCGGCATGTAGAAAAAGCTAGCTAAACGCGTAAACTACCCCAACAGAATGAGGTTTACCTTCTTGGAGTTATGGCAGTCAGGACTCAATTCTTTTTGCGCAATAATTTTTTTACATAATCAAATGTGAAGTGCATGTCTTTATTGAGCTAGTTGGTCTTTGATATTGTATGTCAATAACTATGACAATAAGATAGTTGGAGATATTACAGTAGGCAATGATCCCACATCAATGCTGTAAATC
>DATBGR010000543.1:0-2073 GCA_036557905.1 Nitrososphaeraceae archaeon
TATATGATCTTATATAATATTTCTGTAATGAAACAAGAATATCACAAGCTGTATTCACATACATTACATGGCTAAACTAACGGAGACAGAAACCAATTATCAATTGTATTATGACTGTACAATTGATTACATAGCGAATACCTTGAAAAGACTAGTTAAAAACATTATTTTCTTTTTTTACATATAATATAGAATCGTTATATAATATTTAAGACAATCATTATTGATGGACCAGGGTGAACCCGGAGTTGACTACAACGAGCCTAACTTGAATCCGTTAGTATGCGATATATGCAAACAAAAGTTCGATAGCTTGGACAAGTTAGGAGAGCATCAAAATGTCGCACATGATATGTGAGTCATAGTCTGTTGTTAGTGCTACATAGATTATCCATTATTAATTTATTTATTACAGTTTGAGGGTAGATGAACTTGCAATTATTTTGATAGGTGATAAACTAGTTAAATATATAATCTGAAAATTTTATTTTAAATTGTCTTCATTTTTTAATTAAAATATGAGTGACTAGTGAGGAAAGCTTTGGTGAGCACATCGATTTAGATTGATTATGTATTATTGTAACTTGTGGAGAGAAGATAGGTTAATGATAGCTTAATCATCGACAGACTAAACTACTAGAAATAATAATCATTCAGAAGCGCCTTCTCAGTAATGGTTAGGAAAAGTACAACCATTCATATTTCTGCCCATCTGGTTATCGGATAGTGTCACAAAGGCGAGTTCTCTAGTTCAGGCTAATTCAATTGTGCATTATGCTCATTGGGTAGTGAAAATCAATGGGATCATATCTAGATCCAAAATATAAGAATAATTGAAGAAAATATTAAAATGCTCTCATTACAACTAAACCGACATTGGCCAATTGGGGGAATGCTATATTTCAAATTATTCCTACTCTTATCGGAAGTGGCCTCACACTATTCGTTTTCAATAGTCTTATTACTGATTTAAATCAGCCACATCTATTCTTGGATGTGCAACAACAATACCACCCTGTTGTTAAGAGTACCATTAACAAAGGCAACAGCAACAATCAAATAAAATTTCATAACATTGCAATAAATGATGGCAGGTCAGCTGCTACCCATTTACGATTATCAATCTCATATCCCAATTATAATATTACTGATTATCAAATCACATTTCAAAGCGAAAACGTAACAATTTCACATAGCAATAATACATTGATATTAGAATTAAAAAGACTCTCTACAGGTTCTGCGATAGCAGTAGATACTACTGGCCGATGCATTAATTCTGTTGCTGCCTCGAAATCAGCTACTAACGCATGTGTTCCATACTATATTGTGACTGCTGCGTATGATCAAGGAAGCAGTATTAAATCAAATGTAGACTCCCCCGTTCTATCTACCTTGACATTTTTAAGTTCACATGGTAGGAATCAGATGGCAATAATAGCAACGACCTTTGCAATCATATCGTTTGTTATAGCACTATCAATCAAAAGAATAAGACGCTTCAAAAGAAGATTAGAACTATCAATATTTGCGTTTAAAATTCTCAAAGAACTCGTCTCAGTTAGGAATAAGCTTCAGGAAAGTATAATGTCGCAAAAAATATTCCCTCTTGAATCATAGATATCAAAGAATCAAGCTGAAAAACGTCATGTATTTGACGATTATGGTGATTACAAGTATATTGATACTTTCTACGAAAAGCTAAAAGAAAGAGATACGAATCTTTTAGATAAGAACACCACCACAGCAACCACTGCCAATTCTAATGTTACTGTTAGTGCCAATGCTAACGATGAAGTAAGAAGATACAATGAGGAATGCCTAACTCTAGCATCCGAAACGATCGAGAACATTAATTGGACACATTATCAAGATGCTGAGGACAAAAAATACTATCTTCCATTAACAGTCCTGATAACCATTCCTTGCGCTCTATTAGTATTTGCCGCAGTCGAAATGTATAAGGTTCCATTTGTGCTTTTTGACCTAGGATTGCCCAATCAATATCACATCATGTTGTATTTTGTTTTTGCAACACTTGCTCAAACCTTAGTTGCATTTCTTCTCGCTAGG
>DATBGR010000544.1:0-3250 GCA_036557905.1 Nitrososphaeraceae archaeon
TATGATTATTTCACTTTTTGTATATTCTTGTTTTTTGCCTGCTGGAACCCAGGATTGCGACTTCGCTATATCAAACTCGATATCGAATGCACATACTTTCAGATGACAAAGCGTATTAATTACAACACTCAAAAAGCAGGACTTAACCCAGACTGAATTCAGCTACGCACAATTTCACTCTTTAGTTAGTTTTTTTGTGTATCGATAGGTGTCAGGGCCTAAATCATTATTTCTGCAAATAGTGAAGTGACAGGATCATATTTATATCGTTCAGTGAGATTGTGTTGCTTAAACCTAAAATGAGCTTACAGAATGGGATTTATTATAATGAAAGCTCTGCGCCACCAGGAAATTTTGGAATAGTATTTTTAGATGTGAAAAAAGGAACGACCGCTTCTTCACTCGGCGCATCAATAAACGAGCTATGGAAAATGTGCCAAAATCTCGAAAAAGGAATAACAAATGATTTTTCGCCTGGTTCCCTAATTCGTCGTTATACCGGAGAACTTTCGGTGCTAATAGGATATGGCTCAAAGATTTTTTCGATTCAAAATATCAGAAAAAGATGTCCTGCAGATTTCTCTGGGGAATACCTTTTCCGACGGCCAACCAAAGAGGGAGATCCAATTATAGAGGGCTCAGGACTCAAATTTACTAATGTTGAAAATACAGATGATTGTTATTTTGATGAAATCATGATTCAGTTTACTAGTATGACATCCTTCACAACTAATCGAGCGATCTTGGAAACATGTAAGATGCTTCAATCTTCAGAAAACAATAATAGTAATTTCTCTTTACAGATCCGAAAGTTTTATACAGGTTTTAATCAGCCAGACCAGAGAAATTGGTTAGGCTTCTACGATGGCATATCAAACATGAAAAGTGATGAGCGAATCCATGCAATAGCGATAAATGGTAACTCTCTCAGTCAGGATGATTCTTGGCTTATGAACGGTACATATATGGCCTTCTTGAGAATCGGAATTGACCTAGGTATCTGGAGCTCGATAGACCAAAAGACTCAAGAAATTATTATCGGCAGAGATAAATTGACAGGGTGCCCATTGGTTGGAATTGATGAGGCAGGAAACCCTGTCAAGGATCCTCGTTGTCCTGTTAGAGGAACACTTGATATAACGGATTCTGGAAATGAAGGATTTCGTGAACACGGTGAGTTTGGTCAGCAAACTAACCTACCCTCTGGAGTCTCAGATAAAGGATTAGTCGACAGTCATATTGGTAGAACACATAGGGCTGTAGGAGTTCCAGCTTGGAACTCTGAGTCTTCTCGAATTTTTAGGCAAAGCTTTGAATTTCTTGATCCAATTGATGGTCCTCCGCGCTATGTCGCTGGGCTTAACTTTGTATGTTTTCTAAATACTCCTAAACGTTTGTTTAGTATGTTACGAAACTGGATGGGTGCGGCTAACTTCGGGGGTGATCCAGATCGTTCTGTTCCAGAAATGCAGCAATTTTTAAAAATCTACGGAGCAGGTATTTTTACAATTCCCCCCATAAATAAAGACGAGCCATTTCCGGGAGCAAGTTTGTTTCCGGAGTTGGAATTAGTGAGTAATAATGAAACATCTGTTAATGGAATACAAAATTCACAATCTACACATTATCCCCAGTAATTGTGCCAATTGCTGATCATTATTATTAGAAGCGTTGAGACACAGCTATCGACAAAATCAAATAGTTTTTTCGATATGCGACAACGATAGTGAAGATGCTACGTTATTGTAAATTTCAATTCTATGATTCGTCACGAAAAGTCTCGGGCAATTCTTATGATTATTACGGCCGTAACAATTGTGGATTGTATTCTAACTCTCAAATCCCTGGAGATTAAGATTCCTACCAAAACCTAGGTACAATTCTATAATATGGCAAGAAATGCGTTTCATGCATAATCAGATTTTCAGATTGCAAGCCATTGTTACTTGTATAATCCAAATTAATTGCGTTTCGGACAAGATTGAATCAGGCATAAGACGCAGATTAAATATGATTTACTGTTGATTCCAGTGTCAGGTCAATTCATGTAAGATTGCAATTAGTTGAGAATCTTGCTAATACACTATGCTATCATTTGAGAAACTGATCACCAAGAATTTCGTTGGGTTTACGAATTCGTAACGACTATGATGACTTCTGACTAAATATTTATAAATTCCAAGGTCAGAAATAATGTATGGTCAAAACATTTGCAGTGATGAATGCGTTAGCTCATGGAGGGATATCTGTTAAACTTGTTAAGAAAACCATTATTTCAAGGACTCCTGGAAATGTGACGCAAGAACTTGGCCACAACTGAAATACTGATAACATCGTTCTCTCTTCACTCTTATTTCATAACCGAGAAATGATTCTACTTATGCAAAATTCATCGACTTTATGACTATTCACTTGTTAGCATAATTGATTTAGCACCTCCGTGACGAAAATATATCCCAATAAGAATAACCTTTAGAGAATACACTTTTGAACCGTTCATAAGTTATGATTGAAAAGCAGTGACCAGGCGCTTCAATCCTCTCCTGTAATGCCGCACTTTTTGACTCATTACGGTAAATACATCACTACCCGGAAGCATAAACTCGTTGCGTGATTAGTGGCACTGTATTCTATCTTTTAACTGCATGTTATCTATTAACATTCGAATTTATAGGTAAAAAGAATGAGAATAATACTGGACTTATTATTTTAATCAAAATTGAAGGCGTTGCCAGTTAATGACCATGTTCTAGCTTTATATCCAAATCCAATCTAAGCTATAAAACCATGATGAATCTTCCTGAAATGTCTTATAGCTCTATCACCAACTAAGGATTTATTAGCCATAAATAACTTTGCAACTTCAAATGTTTCAAGTCCAGGTACTATTACTCTTACAACAGGTATAGAAATTGCTGGATTTGTCAATTCTATAACAACTGCCTTTGATAATCCTGCTTGATTTAGTCTATGTAAAATTAATTTGATATCATCAAGTATATCATCATTTGCATACGATTTAATCTCGAAAAAGTTTATGGATGCACTCTCATCACAATCCGTCATGGAATTCGGCATAAATTGCCACTTACGCTTATAGATTTCGTCACTTTCGTTATATTGTATCTTCTTTAAATCGTCTCTGGCACCATGTATATTACCTGCTCTAGTCTGGGAAACTTCAGTTAACGCACGTACAACTGCAATTTTAGCATCAGGATGGCTGCCATAGCCTTTCGCAAAAAGACCA
>DATBGR010000545.1:0-4840 GCA_036557905.1 Nitrososphaeraceae archaeon
GGGCCTACTGTAACCTGATATCCGTAATAATACGGCATGCTGCATATCTCAGAGGGAAATCCTTCTCTCACAGTCTTGAACAGCCGACCGACCATGTCTTCAGCTTCAGCGAATTCTCTATCGACGTCCTCAAAGATTCTCGAACTAAATCTCCACGGATCTCTCCACATATTGTGTTTCCACCTATCGGTTTGTAATGTATATAACATTATATATTTTTTACGTTGTTAGCAGACACATTTAATACTCTGAGATATTTATATTACATATCATCTACATGTCTTTTTTTGACAAGCCAGTTTCAGTGATAGAAATAATTCGCGAAATATTATCGTCTAATGCATTATACTATTCTGCACTTCAATCAGGAATTGCTAATTATGCTGCCTTAGCCAAAAAAATTAAGCCCGAAATCGAGAAACGTACAGCATGTGATATCAATATCGGCACAATCGTAGCAGGGTTGAAGAGGATTGCGAATACTTTGATGGAGCAGCAAAGAGAGCGCAATCGGCTAGACCCCACGTTATATTTTGATCTGCTTGGTAATAATCTCAATACCACAACTTGCAATACGAAATCCTCAATCAAAATATCATTAATCGGAAACATCGTGGATGTTGACATGAAGGACGAAATTGAATATGATCAAATATCAAACGTATTGGCAGATATTTTTGGTAGAGGGACTAGATATAGCCTATTTCAGACGGATAATCGATTGAGGCTATTTGTAGAAAATGAAGAAATTTCTAATACTCATGAATCGATCAAGTACCTGAAAAGAACAGAAAAAGGATTGTCGAAAATCACAATTACCATTCCATCAAACAATGAATTTAGTACTACAAATCATGAGACTGATCACCAGAAAAATGCTTACGGCACATTATCATCAATAGTTCACATTCTCTACAATCACCAACTCCCGATACATGATGCATTCTTGACATCAAATAAAATTGTGTTAATTTTGAATGACAAGGACGCGGCAAAGACTTATGAGATATTAAGAACAAACATGTCTGATCAGTATCCTGAATGACTATTCGCGCAATAGACCATATGATCATTACAAATGCATGATGGTTGCAACGATGTCCAGCAGAATATGATCCCAATGTTTCCAGAATCAGAAAAAGTTGGTATCAATATTTCAGTTTCGCATGATAATTTTACTATAAGAAAGCAAGATATATCACAGAATCAGATAATAAACAGATTCCCTCTACAAAAAAAATTGATGAACTTTCTATCATACTTCATTATATTAATAATTTAAAATAACCTGCAAGTCAAGTGCAAAACATATTAGATGAAAATTTAAGTCCTTCCTGTGTCCACCTCCTGTAATTGGATCCCGGCCGCAAGGTTGTTGCGCCTGCCGTATAAACAATATTTAGACTCAACGAATTCTCCACATTGATAAAGTTGTATAAAATGTTCCTTTGTTCTACTAAATTAAGGACTAATTTTTTCGCTATGTAATTATTGTGATAATATTTTGTAGCCTGTTAAAATGCTGAAGTGAAATAAGGTTCGCGTATGTTATCTAGTCTTTATTTAGCATAGAGTTAGTGATGGCATGGAAACCTTATGGTTTTTCTGTTCCTATCCATGTGTACCTAGACGTTACTCACTACGTTAGATGTTCGTTATTGATTTATCAAAGATCGACTTGATATTTGGACTCATCTAGGAATATTTATGGTTTTCTTTCTAGAAAAATTAATTAGGATTTGTATACAGACTTTTAGTCAACACTTTGGAAAAAAAAAGGAACTATTGCAGCAATTGTAGGTATTATAATTACAATTGTCGTAGGTCTAGTTGGAACTATAGCAGGTGAGGCATTATCTCCCTTAGGAGAATCTCTTAAGGATTTTCTTTCTTCGCCTCCAGATACAAATATTACTTCTGCAAAAGTTTTCAATCCTGATAATACAAGTAATACGATGATTGTGCGAAGCGAAGCTATCACAGCTTCTCCATCTGTCACTTTCCAATTTGAAGCATTAAAAAACAATAATAAAAAAGAAGTTGACAGCGCTGCCAGATTTGAATGCAGTTTTGATGGTGCACCTTTTGAGGCTTGTTTGAGCCCTAAGGCCTATGGGGAATTAGCACCTGAATTATCACATATATTTCAAGTTAGAGCTAAGGGATTGTTGGGGAATGTAGACAAGACACCTGACAACTTTACTCTAACTATGATTACTTCATCCCTTGTAGAAGGAGTTTTTAAAAACAAGGAAGAAGCCGTTCCAAATACACTAATATCCATCGACAATAAAATCAATAAAACAACAGACGATAGAGGAGGCTTCTTCTTTGATAATGTGGGAAGAGGATCTCATTTTCTTCAAGTTTACTTTAATAGTCTTAGATTGCCATATTATATCATTTTTCCTGTTCCACAAGGCACGCATTGGAAGGATTTAGGCATATTATCAGTAAATAACATATCAAGAATAAAGGCTACAACTGAAGTTGCTAACGCTTCCCAGGTACATAACAAGTCAGCGATTAATCCACGTTATGAACCAACACCACAGATTATACATCATGAACCAACACCACAGATTATACATGCAAAAATAAATTATACTGTAGATTTGTTACAAGAAGGAAAGCAGCTTAATGCAAATACGCTTTTTACAAAGGTTTCCTTAAGAGCTGCAAACGATACATTGACGAATATTCAGAATGTAACTTATTATCTACATCCTACTTTCAAGCCTTCCGTTATTACATCTAAATCTTTAGATGATAAATTTGCCATATCTTTTACAGGATGGGAGCATTCAATTTGAAAGCTAAGGTTTATTTTAAAGATGGACATGTCAAAGATTTAACATTGCCTATGGATAAATGGACTTTCAATCTTTAGATATACACAACAATGACAAACACCTTCATTCTTTTACAGGGGTCGGCTGCGTGCATTCACGAAAATCTGTACCATATAGCTATGGATCTCTTACGCATACATAAGACAATGATTTCTGTTACAGATAATTATTCACCAAAATATCAAAAGTTCGTTACCGCGTTAAAAGCTTTGCAGCCTCCCAAACAATTCCAAAATGCAATAGATCTATATATCAAGAGTCTTGAATCGGAGCTTCAAGGGAATCTTCATTTCCGAAACTATCTTTCAACAAACAGCTCTACTGAGACTAATTTGTCTTCAGAATTCTTGTCTAACGCATCCGACTACAAAACTGAAGCATTTGAGAAGCTCAGGTCAGCTGGCTTATTTTCGACTGTACCATGAATAATGCATAAGGTAAGAAATCGTGGTTCCTATTAACAATGAGCCGACGGCTTAGGCATAAAGTATAGTCGAATTAAATTCGAAAGATTGAGGATAAGTTAACATCTAGGCCAATACTTGCTTTCTTTCGATCTCTTGCAACCTAGCTGATAAAGCAACTAGTTGATCAGATAGTTGTGCAATAGCGTCATCCTTTACTTTATCGCGTTGTCTTAGTGACTGATTCAATTCTTCCAATTCTTCCACCTTTGTTTGTATATCGGCGCCCTGTCTTTCTAATTGATGGATATTTAGAAAGGTTAAGTAGGGCTCAATCTTTCTGAATAACTCAGCTTTTTCTGAATCCTTTTTGCGCCAATATGTGGAGCCAGAATGACCTATAAAATAATCCGAGTAATCAGCGTAATCAAGGTCAGATATAGTTGTCTTTACGTATCGTCTAAATGAATGAAGAGTTATCTGCCTTCGTTGTTCGTTGCCATTCTCTCTTGCACCCTTGCCTATTCTATCCAATGTCCTTGCAAAAGATTTAACTAAATCCTGATATAGTGAAATAGTCTTAGTATCAGCCTTGTTTTGGTAAACTGCAAAAATGAGATCAGAATCACTTTTGATAGGTGTTCTATATTCTGTTATAGTTTTATTTTTTGTTCTCGTATTCTGAGGATCATGATGAGATACCCTCCTTGTTCGATACTTATAGTCTATCCATAACTTTAGTTGCTGCGCCATTTCGCTAGTTAAAAAGGCTGTTCTATCAGTCCTGGTTTTAGTATACTCGCCTCTTATAAAAAACTTAGCTGGATTTGAATTATCATTTAAGTCGATATCCTTGATACGAAGAGACAAGACCTCTTGTGCACGCATTCCAGTTGATGCCAATAGCATAACATACGTCTTTAATCGAATATCTGAGCAGGCATTCAAAATATTACTAATATCTTCCTTTGATAAAGCTTCTTTATTTTTCATGACCGCCTTCGGCAGTTTAATCTTTAATTTAAACTTCCTTGGACTAATATCTATGTCGTGATACTCAAAAAAGTTCTTGACAGTTATAACACGTTGTTTCAACGTATTTGGAGAAATCCCACTGTTACTCAAACAAAAACTATACTCATTTAATACCTCAAAAACATCTTTTTTATTTTGTTTAATTTTTATGATAAGTTCATCTACTGTTAATCCGTCAAATACATTGGATATAAAAATCTTGAATGAGGTTAATCTTCTGAAATATTCGTCTGCTGTTGATTTATTCATGACGCCAACATTCTTAATATATTTGGAAATCGTGTCTATTTGATTAATTAGAGGTTTATTGGTTCGCCATGTTTATTTAATATTGGTGAGATGGTACATATATACATATCGTATTTGTAGACTTTAATGCGCTATCAATATGGCTATTTATAGATTTTCCTATTTTTATAGTTTTACACTATCTGTTTTACTCTAAGGCTAAACACATCTTCGTCATAATATAGTTCACCTATGACTTTGAATTCCGATCCTTTTCTAAGTAATTCTCGTGGACCTTCATAATCGTAGTGACTCAATCTA
>DATBGR010000546.1:0-5206 GCA_036557905.1 Nitrososphaeraceae archaeon
AATCCAAGTATTGGCTGTATAGGGGTACGTAGTTCATGAGCCGCTACATTGATAAACTCTTTCTGCATCCTATCATGAATTTTCAATTGTTCATATAGTTCATTTTGCTTCCATAGGATTTCAAATATAGAAGCATATGAAGAGATAATTGATTTGCTATTGGAATACGTAGCTAATCCGGCCGCGTAGTATGAACTGTCCTTTGTATCATCTCTTAGTTCCACAATCATACAATCGTTTTTATCTATTAATACAATGGTGATCCTTGTCTGTAAATATTCCTCAGCAACTCTAAAGTCTACTAGCGGACATACTTTCGCTGCTTGGTCTATAGTGTCTTTGATTTGTTCGTCCCCAGGAATAAGTATCCTGACATGAACATGGCGTTGTTCTGTTGCTTCCTTTAGCAGCTGCAATAATCCCATATCCATCTGACGACGGAATCCGTTTGGTGTTGCAAATATTGATAATACCTCATATTTTGAATTCTCTATATAACTCCAAGCTCGTTCAATAGCCTTTCTTGGATTTTGGATAATTTCGATATCAGTTAGGTCCGTCCCTTCGTCGATCTCTTTTATCCTATCCTCTGCATCTGTTCCCTTGGCCCATAGATCTTCAAATATCGAATGGAAGTGATCTATATATGCTGGTTCGTTACTGAGCAATAGACTCTGAACCATTTTTCCTCCTTCCATCTTTTCTATTGTAGCAACTATTTCTTTATCGGAAACTCCAAAACTCAACGGTGGTAGATTTTTGAGATGCCTTACCCTGGTACCGGCATCTAGAAACGCTTTCACGAATTTTGAATTATCTTGGGTAATATTACTGATGTATCTCAAGCCCTTGTGTTCGCCTTTCTTTTGCTTCTCCAATATTTTCTGCCCTATCTCTGAAAAATGGTTATAGCCATACTGCATTCCTCCAGAGGTTAGACATGTACATAACTCGTTTGAATTAGCTATTAGACTACTGATTTCCCTTATAACTTCATCTGGATCTTCTATTACCTTGGTTTGATAATGTATTGTCGCTCCCTCTTTGAGCTCTCTGATTCTTTTTTCGGCAGATATCGACTTGTTCCAAAGTGTTTCAAACACATATTGCTGATGTTCTACAATTTCCCTGACACTACTATAGATAATAAGAGCAGCCAGCTTTGTTTCCTCATGTGAAGTTGCTTGAGCTAGATATTCTGTCTCACTTATCATAAAATTGCCTTTGATCCCATCGAGGTGCCGGACCTCATCTACAATCGACATCAGCTCTTTGCAATATGAAATGTTAGTATCTGTGATCTCGGTAAGGTATCTCAATTTCACACCTCTGCTTTTGGCATCAAGTAAGGAGTTCTTTATCGATTCGACTTCAATAGTCAATGTTGGTCTTGTGTGATCTATACAGGTATCAATATGTTGTCTAGTTTTAGAGAAAAATTGCAATTCTTTCCTGATAACTTTGTCGGTACCGTAGAATACCTCCGTCTTTTCGGCAAGGTCATCAAATTGCAAAGGAAATAGTCGTAGTTGTAGCAGCTTTCGTATTATTAAACATTAGAAAGGTTTAATCTAAATTTTAGGTTCATAAACATCGTCTGCTCCTTTACATTGGCGCTGTAAATCGGATTTGTGACCATGCTTTAGACTAACCCTCGTTACGGAGAAAGTAATTCTTATCGCTACTCTGATACGTATGGTATGGTATGGTATGGCCTTTTAGCTTGATAGTTATATAAAAATCAGCAATTGATAATATTGTCGTGCTTGATCATACTCATCCTAATCATCAACATGCTTTTGTCTACACCATACTCTGGACTTCGCCTACACAATACTCTGCGATCGTGACATACAATCTAACTCATCAACCATAATTATATGCCAGATGATATAGCAGAGACAGTTAATTGCATATGTCCATTTGCAGTTGTATAGATTTTCAGCAGATATCATTGGTCATCATTCAAACAATATAGAGATTAAACGAAACGTATTCTACATAACTAGATAGGTTGTTGTGTTGAGGATCACAGTTTGCCTCCTCGTTCCTTTTATTTATCTAGCGGTTTTTATGGATATGCAAACAGTACCAAATGGATTAGATGTGCTGTATGAGGTAACAATTGATTGGTATTAGGTCCAATGTCATATTCAGCTGCTATTTCTAATTCTATGGTCTTATCCTCTTTATGCGATACATCTTTAAGTATATCAGATGTTTCTTTCTCTGCGTAAGATTAAAAACAACCTGCAATAAGAATCAATAAGGCTGGCAAGCTAAATGCCAAGTGGTATCACATAAGACATAATTAATCGCGTAACAAGCTTGGTTGAGGAACTGTTGGAATGGCTCAGGGGCGGGGTTACTGCGCAATGATGATATACAACTTCTTCGTTATCAGGAAAAATAATGGGTTCGTTCTCTAATTTAGAACATGATAAACTTACAAGATTCTTCTTCACCATATCGGTATTTATTACTGCAACATCAGTGTTGGCTGTTTATACTACTATCATGACAACACACTATGGCATCATAAAAGATGACATACAAGCTGGATCTATAACTAGCTTGGTTAAATCTCAAGATTGGTGGAATGACTATCAGGCACATAAATTGCGAGAAAAGCTCTTCCAAGTGGAGATAGATAATCTTAATAATACATTGAATCAATTACCAACCTCTACAAGTCATCAGCAACGCATCCTCACCATGCAAACTTTGTCAAAATACCAGTCCTACCTTTCGAAGCTGCATGCTAACAAATCAATTACTGATTCGCTTGCAAATTTGGCAAATAAAGCGCAGACTGAACAGAAGCTATATGAACAGTCTGTGATAGCTGCCTCCCAATATTCAAAGTTCATCGAAGCGTATGATTTTGTAACTATACTTCTGATTATTGGTGTAGGGTTAGGGGGTATATCGGAAATTGCGAAGAATAAATTGCTCGGTTATGGGAGCTTAGTTGTGGGTGGGTTTGGAGTCACAATACTGTTGCTGATCAGCTTTACACCAACAATAACTAAGCTATAGGTAATGATACTTCAATACCACGTTATAGGATTTGTTAAATCAGATAGAATTCAAAAAAGTAATATCAATAGTAAAACAATAATGATATTGGCCACTAACATTGGGCCATTTTGCTACGCAATATAGGAATCTAAGCTGCTGTTCGACAATTTCATCAAGAAACTTATTGTTGCTGAGCTGCATGCAGTAGTACAATCCAATCCGGATTAGTATGGTATTAAGAATATTTGTCGTGGATGTACCCAATATGCAGTACCTGAATAGAGAATTGATGTGTTCTATTTATGGTCATACGCGCAATCTAGTTGGTGTTCGATTGATATTATCCAAAAACCAAAACTAAGTCGATCCCGATCTCCACTTTGTTCTACCTCATCAGATGGGACATATTGGTGAGAAAAATGTCAAAATGACACCACATGGATAATCTCTAGACTTTTCGAGAACATCATATTGTTCATTATACTTTTTTAAATAAATATGTAAGATAAGCCAGACAGTCAGCAACCGCTATGTTCCCATTATACCAATGAAACTTGCAATTGTCGAAGTATGAATAAATAGCAGCCAGAAGTAAATAGATGGTTTAACAATATTATATTTAATTTCAACAACCGACAGCATTGATGCTACTTGATTATAACCCATTTTATTCTTCCAGATTCTCATTTTTGGGTCTGTTCATTCACTAACCTTTGTTTATTATCACGATAGAATAGATAGTAAATATCGTTAGGAACACACTAACATCAGCCACTAGAGATACTGAGGAATTGGTGAGAAGTGATGAGGTAAATCTGCTATCCCTTGACTAGTTACAGTGCTAGGTAGAAGTGCAGCAGTAAAGGCAATAAGAATATTCTAAAAGGTAATCTTTTAATCGAACCCTGTCCAATTATTCCCAGTTAATAGGGACCACGAGTAACTTCTAAAAACATACTTCGAACTGAACCATCTGCATTAGTAGAAGAATACCTGTTGTATATGTATAGAATTGTGATAGTCTGCGAATTTATGATAATATGTATATCGATCGGTTCAGGAAAGAACTAGTTAGATTCATCTGGGATCCCCACGGAAGGGCAGTTCCTATTAGACTTCGCAGATTCATATATTTGACTATGCTCAAGAAGTGTTGTCATATGGTGCTTCTTTAGGTTTGTAAATCTAGGGTGATATTTTGACACTATTAGATCATCTTTCTTTATCTTCAGTATTTTTTTACTGCAGATGGTTGACTTGTTCGATTGATGCATACATACATGCTGGAGCTTGAGCCTTGACTCTTTTAGTCTTGATATCGTCTATAATTAACCGCTCGAATGCCCTTTATTTGTTCCAAACTGTGTTGCTTGCGATTAATGGTAGAAAAGAAAAGGAGGAAAAGGTAGTAAATAGATGGCTACTGTAGGGTTTAGTATTGTAATTCCATTTGTTACAATACTAAACGAGATATACGAATGGTCGCTGGCAGGGAGAAGACACGGCACGACCATTGTATTTTTTTAATTGGTGCAGATATTTATACATCTTATGCCTTCGTTGCACTTCCTTCAGAGTATTTGCTAAAGGCGCATTTTATTTTCTCGCGTATGCTGCAGTGGCATTTGGTGTAGCGCTTGTTACTATGCCACGGCTTTTGGCTTTGTCGAAAGAAACAGGATACATTACTACATCTGATTTTATAAAAGACAGATTCGCTAGTCCCACTCTGTCCATTCTAATCGCAATAACAGGAATTGTTTCGTTACTACCATACATAGCGTTACAGATAGTAGGAATGCAATCAGTTCTTATTGTAATGCTATCCGGCACATCGAATTCCGATATGATTGAGGAAGTCGCATTGTTGATATCATTTGTAATATTAGCTTCTTTCACATTTACGAGCGAACTGCGGGGAGCAGCTCTCACTGCTGTATTTAAAGATATACTAATTTGGATAACCGTTATCGCGCTCATAGTTGTAGTGCCTCTTAGTATTAGTGGTAGTTTTAATACTGCATTTAGGGACCTAAAGCCAAATTATTTGACCGTGCCCAACTCACTTGTTCCCGGGTATGTAACTCTGATGTTCGGGAGCGCGCTTGCGTTGTATCTCTATCCTCATGCTATAAACGGTGTTTTTAGCTCAGAAAGTGTACATAAGCTTAGAAGGAGCACACAC
>DATBGR010000547.1:0-13050 GCA_036557905.1 Nitrososphaeraceae archaeon
CAGGTTTAGAATCAAATGTTTCGAACTCAGCACCATCGCTATTTACGATGATTTTGTGATCCAGGATTTCCAGGTAACTCGAGTAAGCAGATTTTATGTATTCAGAATGCCTTCTTGCCTCACTCTCAGCCTCCTTAGTAGTGTTAATTTTTGTATCTATTCCTATGTCTTCTAGTCGACCCTTAACATTTGGTTCAAAAACACCTTTAATGATGCGGTGTGGGGATTTCAATCCCTTAACTTTATCCCTCTTGGTTGTGGACAGGGCTTTAGCTGTAGCTATCGCAGTTGACACGCAATTCTCAAGGATGTCATTCGAAGTGCTGTAGACGCTGCTAAATCCCCAACACCCTTTCACAAGAGAGCGAATGCTTACTCCAGAGTTTTCAATAGTACTAATTTTTTCTAAATCTCCGTTACTAAATGTAACTTCATTCAAAATTCTAGCCTGATATCGAGCTTCAAGGTAATAATCTTCATGATATTTCGTTAACAATCTCCTTAAATTTTCAATCGATAATTCATCATTCATGCTAGCATTATTCGAAACCGAATCACGCTAATTATATCTAACTAGAGCAAGTATAAGGGTTACGAACAAATCTGTGGAAAATTCATTGAACATACCAGCATGTTATTTGTTGAGGGCAGGCTTTGATTTATCAACTTTGAACCACAACTAGCTGACTTATAGAAATATGAAGTCCAATTTTGTGTGGTGGTGAATCCCAGACCATACTTGAATAACCCGTAGGGAAACGATAATTAGATATGGTACGAGTTACACTTACCGGTCTTGTTGACATCTATTTGGTCGGAAGACGTGGGGACTAAATTCATTCTAAGCATTCGCGGGCACTGCTTATCTAGTGATCTTCTCCAGGTGATGAGTTAATATTGGAGATAGTTCCTGCAGTTCCTGCTCCAGACTTTAAGCAAATTTCATCTTGGAAAAATTCTGACCCACTTTCGATAGGCAATCTGAAAGGTAGCGTCATACTTATTGATTTGTGGACATACACATGCATTTTTTGTCTTCGAACACTCCCCCTAATGACTCTCTTGAATAATAAATATTCCAAATACGGCTTAAGAGTAATTCAAGCACATTCTGCTGAATACGATTTCGCTAGAATTACTGAGAATGTCGAAAATGCTTTATCATATTATAAGTTAGATAGAATCCCAGTCGCTATCGATAATCGAAACAAGACCTGGGAAGCTTATGGCGATAGTTACTGGCCTAAGCATGTACTCATCGATAGCAACGGTTTCGTTCGGTATGAGCATGCTGGATATGGTCGAATTACTGATTTTGAAGCTCAAGTACGGGAGCTCTTGGAAGAAGCTGGAAATACTATATCTGAACCTCGCGAAGAGAATGAACCTCATGATGACATATATGAAATTTATGGTATGCAATTCGATGGAATCGCCCCAGAAACTTGTGTTGGATATTCAAGACTTAGGAAATTTGGAAATAGGCAAAAAATGAAGCCCAATGTACTCAATACTGCGATTGATCAGGACGAGCATTTGGATAATGTTGTATATCTACGTGGCCCGTGGATTTGGGAGAATGAAGGTGTCAGAGCATGCCCAAAAGTAGATGCCACGGCATCTATTGTCATGAAATACAACGCAGCTACCAGGGTTCATGTTATAATGGGTACAATTGATGGAACTGACACTACTACGAAGATATATTTGGATGGAGAACCCGTAGAGAATGACCAACTAGGTAGGAATGTTGCTCTTGTAAATGGATCTTCAATATGTACTGTCAAGCATCCCATAATCTATAACTTGATAAATACTCAAACCGCAGGCACTCATGAGATAGAAATTGTTGCGTCTTCCGACAATACAATTATCTACACCTTTGTATTTGGATAGTTGCGATTCAATTCTATCTAATATAGGCCCCTATTAGTAAATAGTTCAATAAGAGATTGGTTGAGAACGGGATTAATTATGTGTGATTTCCTCACAATAACCAAAAGCTTCATTCAAGCCGCAAAATCATTACTATATCGCAATAATTCTACTCACTGCAGGGCTCTAGGTCACAACTACAGAGCTATTAACTTGTGGTAACGATAGAATAAAGGATAGTTTGTAGTACGAGAAAATTTTGTAGTTTTGGAAATCATAAGCATAGAATCTAAAAAAGATCATGTAAAATACACCGCTTAATTCATCTAATCTGACCTAAAAGACATGAGGAAATAGTGAAGGTTTTATTATTAGTTTACTTCGATTATAAAGATATGGAAGAGACTAACCGTCCACTTCTAAGCGAAGGTGACACGGCACCGGACTTTACGTTTGAAGATAATAACGGCAAGATTGTTAAATTATCTGATTCTAGAGATAAAAGCAATCTAATATTGTATTTTTATCCTAAGGATTTTACTCCAGGATGTTCAACGGAAGCCGCTGAATTCACTGAAGATTATAAGGAATTCACAAAAATCGGGGTCGAGATTTTGGGGATAAGCTCAGATAATAAAAACTCACACAATAAGTTCAGGCAAAAATTCCACATTCCTTACATTTTAGTCTCTGACCCTGAAAACTCAATTTCGAAACAGTATGGCATTTATGGTAGAAAAAACTTTATGGGAAAAGAGTATTTTGGAGTTACTCGCTCTACTTTTCTTATAGACAAAAAGGGAAAGATAATCAAAACACTCTACAAAGTTAAGCCGTCTGGACATAGTAAAGAGGTGAAGGAATTTTTTAACGTGTTTCTGTCTTCAAACTAGTCACATAATAAATAGGTGCGGGAGATGGGATTTGAACCCACGAACCCCTGAGGGATAAGAGCCTCAGTCTTACGCCTTTGGCCAAGCTGGGCGACTCCCGCAATTGTTAAAGTTCGTCTTGAGGACTAATTTGAATATTACCACGCCGATCTAACGTTAAGGTCTAATTTGTTAACATGTCAATATTCTGAGTTATTGCAATTTGATCTACCAATCATAATGATTTTTATAAGTGTCCGAGACAGATCAATTCGTGCTGGTTCCAGTTCGTTGTTTTACATGTGGAAAGATGGTTGGTGACAAATATCCTGAGTATGTTAATCGGATTAAAACAGACGATCCTAGGAAAGTAATGGATTCTCTAGGTATTACTCGTTATTGCTGTAGACGAATGTTCGTCTCAACTTTAGAAACTATATATCAAGTTATCCCATATTATGAAGCTTTGAGACGAAGAAAATCAGAAATTCAATCCGAGATAGAATAAATGCCAAAAAAATGCCTGCGATTAAATCAGTCCAAGGTAGATTAGTGTTCAATAGTAGAGGAAATAGAACGATAGAAGTTGAAGTATCATCTGAGGATGGATTTATTGGTAGAGTATGTGCACCTTCAGGTGCAAGTGTGGGAAAACATGAAGTCCAGAGTTTTCCTTCAAACAATCCAAGTCTAGGCCTGAAAACGCTTCAGGAGAATGCTAATAGGTTTATCGGAATTAATTCTTGTAACCAGCAAGAGATTTATGAAGTATTGAGGGAAATAGATTCTACTCCGGAATATTCTACTATAGGTGGTGCAGTGGCATTTGCTGTAAGTATTGCCGCGCTTGAATCATGCTCGAAGGCCTTGGCAAAGCCTATGTTTGCAATATTGAAGCAATCAAACACTTTCAAATTTCCCTTTCCGTTGGGAAATGTTTTAGGAGGGGGTGCCCACGCTGGACCTGGGACTCCAGATATACAGGAAATTTTGATTAGCCCTCTGGGTGCTACTAAGATTGATGAGGCTATAAGTACGAATTTTAAAGTTCATGAACAAGTTGGAAAAGAGATCGAAGCAATTGATCGACGATTCACTCACGGCAAAGGTGATGAAGGAGCATGGGCACCTAATCTGGACAATGATAGGGCTCTAGAGATTGTCTCTAGGGCAATCTCTGAGTGTGGTTTTGTTCTAGGTAAAGAAGTTTGCATGGGAATCGACTTCGCAAGCTCCTCTCTTTGGAATGCCAAGTCCAAGCGGTACGAGTATTCTCGTCAAGGTACAAGCCGCACAACTGAACAACAAATTGATTTTGTTAACAACCTCGTTGACAAGTACAAGTTATTTTATGTAGAAGACCCAGTTAACGAAGAAGACTTTGAAAGTATGGCATTAGTTACTGAGCGTAATAAGTCCTGCTTGATAACAGGTGATGACATGCTTGTAACAAATGCTTCTTTAGTAAAAAAGGCTGTTAATTACGGAGCTTGTAGTGCCGCAATACTAAAAGTAAATCAGGCAGGCAGTCTCTTCGAATCATTACTTTTCGCCAAAGAATGTTGTAAAAATGGAATTAGGATAATCACTTCACACCGTTCAGGAGAATCCACGGATCCCCATATATCACATATTGCAATTGCAACTGATTCAGTATTACTCAAGACTGGTATAATTGGAGGTGAGAGAGTTTCAAAATTGAATGAGCTCTTGCGTATTTCGGAGTATGGTTTAATAGAAGGCATGGCTGAGATTCCATTTGGTTAAAATTGAGTAATGATGATAATAACGAAATTCCTAAAGAAGCTATCGATCAGAAAGATGTAGAGAACGTTCAAGATACCACACTGGAAAATAATGAAGAGACCCAGGATTCAAGTAACGTGGATCCTGAGGATAGTGTTTTGTCAGAGGCGACAGAAGAATCTCAAGACACTGATTCATCTTATTCCCCAGAGGACAATCTAGAGAAAATGATTCTTTCTACTGGCATACGGGTAGGTACTCCTGTAAAGACAAAATACATGGCACCGTTTATTGTCAGGGCAAACCCTGAAGGACTTTATATTCTCGATATAAGTAAGACATTAGCAAGAATTGATATAGCTGCGAAATTCATAGGACGCTCTGATATTTCAAGGGTTGCAGTTGCTTCGGCGAGAGAATATGGCAAGACTCCCGTTGAAAAATTCTGCGAGTTGACTGGAGCGATTCCAATTTTGGGTAGATTTATGCCTGGGACGTTTACAAATCCTTCATTGCCCAAATACATGGAACCAGAGATTGTAATTGTAACAGATCCCCAGGCAGATCAGCAGGGTGTACTTGAGGCTACTCGAGCAGGAGTCCCCGTAATAGCTATTGCTAATAGTGATAACGTAACTTCAAAAGTGGATTTGGTTATCCCAGCAAATAATAGGGGAAGGAAAGCTCTAGCCACCGTATATTGGTTACTTGCGCGTGAGGTTATGAAAAAACAAGGCACGATAAAATCTGATGGTGAAATGAAGACACCAATTGATGATTTCGAAACGAAGCTAGTCGAGGAAATTTCTTGAAATTCGAACCGAGAAGACAACCAGCTGTAGCAGGCATGTTTTACCCGTCCGATAAGGATGGTCTATCTGAATCAATTCATCAAGCATTTCTAGATTTGGGGGTTGGTCCAGGCAAACTTCCGCCAAAGCCAAGATCCGAAGAGCGTATTTATGGGATAGTAACACCACATGCTGGGATAGGTTATTCTGGTGCAGTAGCTGCAAATGGATTTTATGAGATTTCACCTTCGAATTATAAAGACATTGTGATGGTTGGTCCCAATCATTACGGTATTGGATCGCAGGTTGCGATAATGAAAAATGGTACGTGGGTTACCCCACTTGGGATAGTTGATATTAATTCAGAGTTGGCATCTTCAATCGAAAAAAATTCTACATTGATCAAAGACGACGAATTTGCCCACAGTAGAGATCATTGTTTGGAAGTTCAGATTCCATTCTTTTTATTCATCTGGAAAAGGGAATTTAGAATGGTGCCTATCGTTATGATATCCCAAGACATACAGACTTCAGTAGATGTAGGAAGATCAATGGCTAAGGCGATTTCTGGATCAGATACTCTTTTAGTAGCTTCATCTGATTTTACACATTATGAATCTAATGAAGAAGCACACAGGAAAGATATCAAATTAGTAGACTCGATTCTGGGCTTGGATGTTGAAAATTTCTACTCGATTTTAGAAAGAGAGAGAGTATCAGCATGTGGTTACGGTGCAATTGCCGCAGTCATGACTGCAGCTAAATTGTGTGGTGCAACACACGGTAGATTGTTGAGGTATGCAACTAGTGGAGATGTTACTGGAGATAAGGATGCAGTAGTCGGTTACTCTTCTATAATTTTTGCATGAGTAAACACGGAATTACTTCCATCGCATCTGCACCTGCAAAGATTATCCTTTTTGGTGAACATTTTGTAGTTTATAACAATCCTGCAATTTTAATGTCAATTGACAAACGTATCCAGGTCAATGCTCAGCTGATATCGGAATGTGGTATCCATATACATTCTGACCTACATGAGCCGTTCCATTATACATCGGTTGAAAGAAAGTTGAATAGACTGGATCAAATAAGGAATAGTCCACTTTATCCTGTTTGTGACGCAATACTAAGATCCATCCCCGACAGATTTGAGAGCGGGATCGAAATTAGAATAAAATCCGAAATTCCTATCGGTATTGGCCTTGGATCCTCCGGGGCAAGTTGTGTGGCTACTATCGCCGCTGTTGAAAATCTGTTTAAAGTTCCTGATCGACGTACTATCTGTTCGAAAGCAATGGCTTCAGAGACCCTTATACACAAGGGATCATCGGGAGCAGATTGCTTCGCATCTACCTACGGTGGAATAATACAATATGTTAGAAATCAAGGTTTCAGTAGGATCGAAGCCCACAAAATACCTCACTTAGTATTACTAAATAGTGGTATTAGACATTCTACATGGTCGATGGTTTCAAAAGTGGAAGATTTTAAAATGCAAAACGAATCAAAATTTAGGGAATTATGTAAGAGTGCCTCCGTGATTTGTCAGAAAGGAATGGCCGCTATTCAGTCGGGCCACATAGAAGAAGTCGGCAGATTAATGAACCAAAATCACGTACTGCTCCAGACCTTAGGGGCATCCCACGAAAAAGTGGATGAACTTGTAGAGTTATGTAATAGATATGGTGCATTAGGATCTAAGCTCACAGGTGCAGGTGGAGGAGGAAGTGTTATTGCGCTGATGATGGAACGGAATTACTCTAAATTGGTGTCAGAGGGTATAGGGCGTCAATATGAAGCATTTCTAGTAAGAATAGACAATCGTGGATTGGAAATACACTAACTTTAAATTCAGATAGTATTATCGTCTTCTAGAATCATGCACACTGACCTTGTTTTAGTGAAATTGGGGGGATCAGTGGTAACTTTCAAGGAGAAGCGGATGACTCCTAATCACCAGGCAATTAACAATATTTGTAAAACTCTAAAGAAATTAGACAGGCCCATCATAATCGTGCATGGTGGAGGCTCATTTGGTCATTACTGGTCAATCAAATATGATATGCACACTCGTCCAAAAAAATATGATGCCAGAGGTATTTCAACTGTACACCAATCTATGGTAACACTTAACGAGACCATAGTCTCGATGATGAAACGATACAAATTGCTGCCATATTCCATCATGCCCGGTTCACTAACCTTCAAATTAAAGCCGTGTAGTGAAAGGATACTAGATTTAGGAGTTATTGCAAATCGAAAAATTATCCCTGTTACCTTTGGCGATGCTGTTCATGTTGAACGCGGTATGTTTTCAATTTTGTCTGGAGATGTACTGATGACCATGCTTGCACGTATTTTGAAGCCTGTGAAAGTAATTTTCGCCGTAAATGTTGATGGTGTTTATCAGGACATGGATAATGGCGAAATAGTAGGCGAAATAGATGATACCAACTTCAAATCACTTGATATTTCTAAGGTAAAATTAGATATCACAGGCGGAATGAAGAGAAAGATGACTGAAGCTATGAGGATGGCATCTCTAGGAATGAATGTAATGATAGTTAACGGGCTAGTACCCAGCAGAATAATTGATGTTATTACCGATAAAAAAGTCGAAGGGACATTGATTAGAGCCGTCAGAGAGGTTAAACATGCCTGATACATCAGATCTTTCTTCAGATTTAAGAATTATATCTCAACGTAAGAAGGAGGGTATCGAGATTCCACTACAGAAAAATGTTCAGGCTAGATCAACCTCAACATACTTGGAATATGTCAAATTCATTCATAACGCCTTGCCCGAGCTAAATTACGATGAGGTTGACACGTCGACTACATTTTTGAATACTAGTTTTGGGGCACCGATTATAATAGATTCAATGACTGGTGGGACGGAACAGGCATTAACTATTAATTCAAGATTGGCAAGAGTCGCGGAGAAACACGGATTTGCTATGGGTGTGGGAAGTCAACGCGCGGGCCTGCTAAACGAGAAAATGGCAGATACCTACATAGTTGCCAGAAAAAATGCTCCCAATGCATTTTTAATTGCAAATATTGGTGGTGCTCAGCTGGCGAAGGGCTTAGGCTTGGCAGAGATTCAAAAAATAATAGATATGATTCGGGCCAATGCACTGGCCATACATCTCAATCCACTGCAGGAACTGATCCAGCCAGAAGGAGAACCAAGATACAAAGGAGTTCTAGAAAGGATATCCGATCTGGCCAAGAGCATTTCGATTCCCATCATTGTAAAGGAAGTTGGAGCAGGAATATCTGGGGCTGTCGCAAACAAGCTGGAAAAAGTAGGAGTATCGGCTATAAATGTAGCTGGGTCTGGAGGCACTAGTTGGGCAGCAGTAGAGAAAGTAAGGGCAGAATCGGCAAAAGACAGGATTAAGACAAATTTAGGAGAATTATTCTGGGATTGGGGTATACCTACTGCAGCTAGTATAATCGAAGTGAGAGAAGCTGCACAGAAAACGCCTATCATTGCATCAGGAGGATTGAGGACTGGATTAGACTTCGCCAAGTGCTTAGCCCTAGGTTCTTCAATGTGTGCGATGGCATATCCCTTTTTAAGGCATGCAACAAAGTCAGAAGAAAGCCTATTTGAGTTCACTCATACATTACTAGCAGAGCTTAAAAGTGCCATGTTTCTGATAGGTGCACCTAATATCCAGGCAATCAAAAGGTCAAGATATATATTGACAGGAGCTTTAGCAACAGGAGTCAAGAATAGATGACCTTTGGTAATATTCAAGACGAGCTCGAGGCAAATGCCTTTACGGTAAGCCAGTTTATTCTAACTTCCTTAAAAGGCGAACCTGTTGAGCTGTATAAGGCATCTGCTCATTATCTTCTTAGTGGAGGAAAGCGCTTACGTCCTTTTCTCGTAACCAAATCTTGTGAAATGTTTGGCGGGACTGCGAAAAACGCATTGCCAGCGGCAGCTGCAGTTGAACTAATACATAATTTTTCTTTGGTGCATGATGACATTATGGATAATGATGACATGCGACATGGTGTCCCTACTGTACATAAATCGTATGGCACCGCACTTGCAATATTAGCAGGAGATATACTGTTTTCGAAAGCATTTCAGCTGATCGCCGTCGACGGAAAAAAGGCGGGAATTGACGATAAAGCAATTTCTGCGATGATCGCAAAGTTAGCTACTGCATGTATTTACGTTTGTGAGGGTCAGGCGATCGACATAGGTCTCGCATCAAACCAACGGTTTTTTCCCGAACCTATCTATTTAAATATGATAACGAAGAAAACTGCTGCTCTTTTTGAACTTTCCTGTTCGCTTGGAGTCCTTTCTGCTCCTTTATCCAGTGATGTAGATATCCTGAATTTATCTTCTTTTGGAAGACACGTCGGGATTGCGTTTCAACTGGTCGATGATCTGTTAGGGGTAACAGGTGATCCAAGGCTGACAGGGAAATCAGTAGGTAATGATTTACGAGAAGGCAAGAAGACATTTCCAATTCAATTGGCTCTAAACAAGACTGACGGTGAAGAAAAACGCAAGATTTTACGAGTACTTGGATCTAAAGAGACAACAAGTGATGAATTAAGTGAGGCAGTACAATCGATTTGCTCGTCTGGCATTGACTTCCACATCAGGAATATAGCAAAGTCACATGTCGAAAAGGCAGTGAGTACAATTGATAGTTATCCGAATTCAGTTCCGAAACAAGCACTACAATTGGCAGCGAATTTCGTAGTTGAAAGGAGTCTCTGAGAACCCGATGTCTTTGGATAGTTCAATCGAACGAACCATTAAACTAGTAACTCTTAAGAATGCTCTAGAATATGACGGAAAAGCGAAACTTGAAGCAGTCATTTCAAAAACCATGGCATCTCGCCCAGATCTACGTACCAGCATCAAGACAATAATTCCAGAAATAAAACGGTTGTTGGACCAAGTGAACTCTCTTGCAATTAGCGAACAAAAGACCCTTTTGCAGGAGATTTCACCTACAGTCGACCCCAATAAACAAGTTGAAAAATTTTCAGGGTTGCCAGAATTGTATGGCGCTGAGATGGGAAAAGTGGTAACTAGATTTCCTCCAGAGCCTAATGGCTATCCACATATTGGACACGCAAAAGCCGCGATAATCGACGAAGAATACGCGAAAATGTATAATGGCAAATTAATATTACGTTTCGATGACACTAATCCACTAAACGAAAAGGCTGAATACTATGATGCAATAAAAGATGGCATACAATGGCTAGGCGTTAAACCTTCCATAATAAAAAATACATCTGATGACATATTTATCCTACAGGACTATGGAAAGAAGCTGGTCACGAGTCGTGGTGCTTATGTGTGTCGATGCGATCAAAAAACAATTCAAGACTTTAGATCAAAAGGTTTAGAATGTTCTTGCAGAAACAATGATAATAGCTATGAACAGGCACTGGCCGAAATGTTTGCTGGATCTTTTGAACCGAACGAGGCGACCATTAGATTCAGGGGAGATATGGCCAGTCTAAATTCTGCAATGAGAGATCCGACGTTGTTTCGTATTATCGAAGGAGATCACCCTAAGTTAGGTACCAAAGTGCGAGTGTATCCTACATACGATTTCGCCGCTCCACTTGAGGATAGTCTTGACGGTGTTACTCATGCAATGAGGACCAAAGAGTATGAATTGAGAAACGAATTATATAATGCTATTTTGGATAGACTTCATCTAAGAAAGCCAGTCGTATCGGAATTTTCTAGACTTGAATTTGAGGGATTGCCAGTTTCAAAGCGTAAGATTAAGCCACTGATTGAAAACAAATCTCTTAGCGGTTGGGATGATCCTCGGCTTCCTACGCTGGTAGCTCTCAAGAGGAGAGGTTTTCTTCCTGAAGCCATCAGAAGGTTTGTTTTGTCCCTAGGTTGGACATTAGCTGAAGCAAAACCTCCGTTTGAAAGCCTGGAGTCATTCAACAGGAAAATCATAGACGAGCTTTCTATGAGGTTATTCTTCGTTCGTGATCCGATAGAACTGAAAATTAAAAATGCAAATCCCGTAAGTGTTAAACTAAAAAATCATCCATCATCTAATTTAGGATCAAGATCTGTCCATGTAAAGGACACCGTATATATTGCGAGATCTGATGCCCTCAAATTATCTGAAAGCAGTATAGTGAGGTTAATGGAGCTATATAACGTGAAAATAACACAAGTTGAATTAGCCGATGATATAAGTCGACTGTATGCAGATATGATCGGCACTGACCTGACTCACGATATTCAGAAAATCCAGTGGGTTGCATATGATGACAAACTACCATACAAAATCATTACACCAAAGAAACTCTTTTCGAACGACCAATTCGATAGCAATAGCCTTGAAATTGCATCGGGCTATTCAGAGTCCTTTGTTTCCAACCTTCGATTGCATTCAAGCGTTCAATTTGTAAGGTACGGATTTTGTAGAACAGACAATAGCCAACAAGCTGTATTTACACACAGGTAGAACACACATGAAAATTGCAAGACTGCGCGATAGAAGTTCAGGGGATAGTTATGGCATAATATCAAACGATGGTAAGAAGATCCTCACTAGAGCGGAAATTCAAGAACAAACTGGAATACCTATTCCTCCTAGCGTAAAGGAATTTATGTTCAATGGTTGGTTAAATGAATTGATCGAAAACAAGGATGAATTGGAATATCGAAGAGACGTAAAGGATATTGAATTGTTAGCTCCTTTGCCAAATCCACCTAAAATAATATGTTTGGCTTTTAACTACTACGACCATGCAAGGGATGCAGGGCTTACCCCATCTGACGAACCAGTCATCTTTATAAAGCCAAGAACAGCTTTAAACTCTCCATTTAATGACATAATTTGTCCACAATTTGTGAAGAGGCTTGATTATGAAGCAGAAATTGCTGCAGTAATAGGAAAGGATATAAAGAAGGTGTCTGAAGAACGGTCTCTCGAGTCGGTTTTTGGATATATGATCCTGCACGATGTGTCCGCAAGGGACATTCAATTTAAAGATAAGCAATTTACTAGGGGAAAAAGTATTGATACTTTTGCTCCTTGTGGGCCATGGATAACAACCAAAGATGAAATAAGTGATCCACAGAATCTGAAAATCTTAACAAGGGTAAATGGAGAAACAAGGCAGAATTCTTCTAGTGGTAACATGGTACTACCTATAAAGAAAATTATATCGAGTCTAAGCTCGGTTATGACTATTGAAGCTGGTGATATAATTTCGACGGGCACTCCTGCCGGTGTCGCAATGTCTATGAAAGAGCCTAGATATCTGAAGGATGGGGATATAGTAGAAATTGAGATAGAGAAGCTTGGAATAATTAGAAACCGTGTCGTATTTGCTTGAATCCGCGTCGGCTGACTATGGGCGCTAGGTATATACGCTTTAGATTACGGGTTATGGTTTCCATACATTTTACGAATACTGAAACTTGATCAATCGCGTGACTTGGACTCGATAAATAGAGGATGAATTCTAACCCGTCACATCTATTATTTGGAAGGAAGAAAGTATCATTCTGATAGTTAATAAATTGATAAACAATACGATTGAATAGGTTGAGTGACTCAGAGTCGCTCTGAAAGATGACTCTGAACTCTATGCTAACTGCAGTAATATTCAGCTAATGGGAATATTGTAAATATTGCCTTAATAGAACACTAACGACCTCGACCACCCAAGCTAGAGAAACGGTAATAAACTAATAGTGCTGGAAAAGGCCCATTCGGTTAGAGATTTATGAA
>DATBGR010000548.1:0-13276 GCA_036557905.1 Nitrososphaeraceae archaeon
TTGATTCCTTGTGCAACGAGTATGGAATAACATCCAAGGCCACATTGCTCACATATGGGTTTCAGACCCTTGCTGTCAGCACTACCTATACAACATGGCTGCTTTATCCTTCCCATATGATCCATAGAAAGTATAGCCCAAGAAGGACAATCAACTGGTGTGGTACCATGTCCTCCCCAATTGCCTTTCATAAGACTTAGCTGTTTCTCTCCGTTGATAACAAATGATGGATATTTCTTCCTCAAATCAATTAGATCATCTACTACTTGGTCTCGAATATCTCCAAATGGCAACCACAATGGGTCACCCTTTATGAATGGAGTGTGGAATTGGAAACCGATCTTATTTACCTTTCCATTCCACTCGTTTACTAGGTCTTTAATGCAGGAATAGTTTGTGGAATTAATAGTCATAGTAATCCAAATATCTTTCCACAACGGTTTGCCATTTCGCTTTGTGCCTGATGAAATATAGTTTAAGATATTTTGCTTAGTTGCTAAATAGGATCCCTTCCCCCTAATATTGTCGTGAATCACTTCAGTACCATCTAATGAAACCCAGTAAAAATATAATTTTTCAAATCGTCTTAGAGGGAATGTTCCATTTGTCACAACACATACTCTTTTTGGCAGCTCCTCACAGAATGCTTCTATAATATCTGGTCGCATTGTGGGTTCACCTCCTACCAGAGTCACTACAAATATTTTTTGTTTTTTAAAGGTGTTAGCGATTATTTTCTTCCAGTCTTGTACGCTTAGATCTTGTGAATCATTTTTTCTATTCAACCACCAGTAGCAATGACTACAATGCAAATTGCAGACATTATTAACGTCTACCGAGCCGTATATAGCTGGTTTTGCCTTCAACAGCTTAATTGAAGCAAATTTTTTGAATATGCTTATGTAATATGGTAATTCATAAATAATTTCAGTTATACCTCGGCCATAAATGATGTCTACCATTACCTATCTTTGGCTCCTAATCATATAGATAGATGATAATATTCATAATAGATAAAGAATTAGTAAAAAAATAACACAACACACAACACAATACTTCACAACACACAATTTAGTCCTTATTAACGATATAATGATCATAACTTTGCAGATTTATGTGGAAAAGAAAATAACCTTGGCAAAATACATAAAGATAGTCGTTTAAAGATAACAACGTACTTCTGCTAATAATCTTAAGCTATCCTAACTCAAAGCCTTTTGTGCTATTGCAATGACTGATTTTGATTTTTATCATCTTCTTGAGGAATCGATTGCATCCATAATAACTTGTGTGGCATGCATGCCGAAGCGTTCTCTGCAATAATTTTCATTTTTGAAATTAGAATCCAGTTTGTTCCCTCTTATTAGATCAGAGACCCTGTTTACTGCAGCAAGACAATCCATTCCTGATTTCCAAGTAAGTATAATAGTACATTTATTGCAAACACTGCTTTTTGCATTGGTTGCATATATTTCACCACAAAAGATGCATTTATTGTATACCATTGATTTACCAGATCTTGGTGCATTTACACCAAAGTGAACTGTATTAAAACAGCTTATGCACAGATGCTGGTCACATATAGAACATATATGATATTCTTCATTTTTCTTACACCTTTCACACGTTGACATCTATTTTAGGAACACTGTCCCTAAGTTAGTTTGTAAATTAAATACGTCCACATATAAATACCGATAACAAAATAGCTGACCTATATATGCCAAGAATATGTAAAATAAACAATCTCGCTATATGAATTGTTCGATAGATTCATCGTCTTACATTCCATAGCATTGCCTCGAAGATCTTTTTAGTGTTTGCCAGTCTTTAATGAAGACGCCGTTTCATGTATTATACCAGCATAGGGGGAGTGCAACCTTTGATATTTGCGATAGACTATACAGATAAAGCGAACTCTAAACCAGCCCATAACTTTGGAATGTTTGCTAAGGTGACAATTCTAAGATTGACATATTTTTCAAGTAGTTTTAATCAGGTGTAAGGTTCTTCTGAAATCGGTATTTTTTCCTACTTTTTGATTTAAGTTCTTGTCGTTTAAATACGAACAGCTAAGGCCATGCGGGTAAGGCGAAATGCACCAGTGAGCAACCTCTATTAGTTAGCAGCGGCAGCAACAGCAGTAGCCGACGCCAAGCCTGAAATCCCTACTGCGTAGGAAGGAAGGTTAGTATAGGCATGTATCTATTACTAAGTACATGGAACACATTAATGTCCAAGATTTGGATTGAACTAGATGTTATATCGCCATATGATAACTACCAGATTATAGCACATAGGCTTGATAGCGGCCAAATAGGTGTACTAAAGGATGGCGCGTTAACGAAGGCAGAGCGGATTGTAGACTTGTATGATTATCGTAGTACGAATCATTCGGGAATCTATGGTGACGTAGAGATTGATGATAAAGACTTTGTACCTATTGATGATTCGCCGGTATTTGAAAACTAGACGAACCAATCTTCCTTCTGCATCTAAGTAGTTTGTTGGTTAAACTATCGTGGAAGCAGGAAGCCTTCACAAGTATTCGGACATATTTCGGGTTGTTTTTGCTGACAGTTGACTCTCTCACAACTGGCTAGCAAAACAACTTATCTTTTAGGAATAGCATAACATTGTGTCTTATTATGAATCGTGATTGTTGTATTTGTAACAAATCTTAAGATCGGGTGATAATGATGATTTTCGGTATTATAGGCCTGAAGACGATTGGTTTAACGCGGTGAAAAAGCAAGGTTGGTATATCATATCATAGGCTTATGATGATCGTGTCGATAGTTTAGAGGCTTTTTCGTTAATGTCCAAGATGCAGTAAGAATTACACAAAAAAAACGATATCGGAGACTTATTTATTTTATTCATGAATTGGGTTCACTAAAATTTCATGTTGATACGCCCTTGATTACTCCAAATCGAGAAGAACGGTTCACATATAAGGGTAATTTTGAGTCTAAGCGCTAATTTGTGATATCAAATTTGATAATAAGAAGGATCTAATGAGCCACGAATCCGAGATTCATGAACAATATATGCCAACCTAGATGTAACACGCTAATTAATTTTTAATATTAATCCCAAATGCACGTTTTTTAGACTGTCCAGAAAAATATGTTAGACAAATAATTTGTCCTGTTTACATCTTCAGTTCGTCCATTTATAGATTGGTGCGAAATGGTGGTGCATTTGCACATATTTTGGTCGTAGGACACGACATACAGATCCATCCATTAGCTATCAACTCGTCCCATCACGGTACAACTAGTGAAAATGAAACTCAGCCGGCCAGCGAGTCTTCCTCTGCCCCAATTCTATTGCCTATGGAAATCGTATACCACATCTATCAATCAACATAATATCGTCAAAATCAAAATGAATTAACTTCAGATAAAATTAAGAAAATGATTTACTAACAAAGCGAGAAGAAAAAGAAAGAAGTCGATCAAAAAACACAGAACGAGAATGGTAGAAGACAACATAACACAACTATAAACGAAGCAGTTTATACTCGGTATGATTACGGACGAGAAATGATTAAGGGGGACGCGGCAACAGCCAACCGATAAATAGTCTGTAACACTATCTCATTTATGAGCAAATTAGTTATAGCCTTAGCCATAGGAATAGCAGCAGCGTCGATTATCGGCGGCACTTGTCTAGTTGTCAAACGCAGAAGAAAGCAACAACAATATAGCGTTTTAACCGAACCACTTGAGACTGACTTTGCACTAGCAAAATAGTTATCTCACAGAAATCGGGGGCAAACTCAGAGCAACAACAGCCTACTACTACAGATATAAGTCCATCGAGTTATACAGTGATAAAGTAGTCTTGAAAGTGCCAAATGGTTCAGTCAGAACTTTATCAATCATGTGACGTGCTTGTAATCCTGACGGGAGGTTAACAGATCAAGGCAGACATGCAATGCATTGTATAAGAAATGACGCTTTACTTAGGGGACGGTGCAAAATTGCTTGGGATGCCTACAGGAGTAATCATTAGCGGATTAGGGTGCTTGCAGGGGCCGACAGGATGTTATGGTATTGTTAACATGGGCGCATTAAAAGAGTTCGGTGCGTTCGATTATAAGTTTCATTCCCTGGCTATATTATTTAGTCATATGATGAATGATCTAAGTTATCCCTTAAGTTATGGATACATTACGTATTCCTGAATTCTGATTATTATTACGATTTTGATTAATGAATATATCCTTAGAACTAGAGAACGTTATCAAAATTGGGATTAATGATCATCTCGAGATATCTAGCCGTTTCCTCATTTTCATATTTTCATATTTTTATACTATCTGTTTTACTCGAAGGCTGAACACGCCATCGTCATAATATAGTTCACCTACGACTCTGAATTCAGATCCTTTTCTAAGTAATTCTCGTGGACCTTCATAATCGTAGTGATTCAATCTAGCATGCCACTTTTCATTTACTGTAACTAGTGCTCCACCATGTATTATTTTTTCAACGTACACGTCAATTATGTTGCCAGTGATCTTTGCCAAACTTTCAGAGAGGATAACTCTAGCATCATCAAGCCATTGTATGGTATTCAGTTTTTCAAGCTTCTTCAACGCCTCTCGTAAAACATTATCCTCAAATGCAAAGGTCTCTTGAATTATATCTACATTTAACCCTTGTCTTCCACTCTTTGCTATTAATATACGAATTCTCCTCGCTGCAGAATCTACAGCTTTTCTAAATGCATTAGTAAAGGTGTGAGAACCAGGCGAGAGCACTCTGTCTCTTTCCTTGTTCATTTGCATCCCCTTCTTCATCACAATCTCGTCACCATCCATCGTTCTACTCTTTCTGTCAGAATGATTCGATAATCCTGGAGATAAAAGTAGGTTATCATCTTTTATGATGGCAAGATGAGACGGCAGCATTTTATCATCTCCTTTGCCTAATGTTGTAGGCTTGGATTCAAAAGATGATATCTCATGACCTGTCATGAGATCTGTAGGGATCTCTGCTCTCTGAACAGGCTTGAGCGTCATGCTGATGGTAGAAAGTATTTGTTTCATCTTCTCCATGCGCCTCTTGCTTGCAAAAAGATACCGTTCATCAATAGTATCCTTTGTTGCAAGTATTATAACGCTGCCAGATGATTTTCGGCCAGTTCTTCCCCTTCTCTGTATGTATCTTATCTCACTAGGTATTGGTTCATAAAACACGACCAGATCTACTTGTGGTATATCAAGTCCTTCCTCAGCTATGGAAGTCGCTACTAGAACATCAAATTCTCCATTTCTGAAAGATCGGAGAACAGCAGATTGTTCATCCTGATCCATCCCAATATCTATCTCTCTTTTTGCCTGGCCCACAAACCTCGATGCTTTTATCCCGTTTTCAGTCAAGATTTCGACAACGTTTCTTGCAGTATCTCTATAATGAGTAAATACAAGAGCACTAGGTCTCTTACTAGTTTGGTCAGAGGGTTTTCTAATATTTGAATTAGTATTGTTACTATCACTAGAAGCATAATATTGATTTAAAAGTTCTACAAGATATTTTGTTTTAGGATGATCTATCTTTAGACTGTTTAAAAGTGCCTGAATCTCCTTTATCCTGCTATCATTTAGCAGTGCTTGATGAGCCTTCCCACCATCCCTTTCAATCCTCTCTAAAAATGCTTTTAATGATGGAGATCCTTGGCTTTCTATAAGTTCTGCACAGTACATAAGGGTAAGGGCTGATGACTGTTGCATTAGGGCTGAATAAAGTGGACCTCTTTGTTCTTGTTGGGTTAGATTTATTCTATACTGGATCTCTTCTCCTAGTTTAAGTAGATCGCTCTTAAAAATCCACTTTGGATGATTCTTTCTAAGCAGCCCTCTTTTTATCAAAAACTGAAGTTTGACTTCAAGCATGGCACGAAGACTTGTACTGATATATTTGTACTCCTGAGGTATAGTAAACCATTTCCAAGTCGTATCGATAGGATTAATATGCTGTTTTACATCTGAATCATCTTCGTTCCTATATTCAATCTTTTCAATGGACAAGTTATTACAGACTTCCTCAATTCGACCTTTTTCTGATCCCGGGCTTGCAGTCATGGCCAGAATTACAGGATGTAAAGATTGCTCAATATAGTACTTGGCTATTAGAGTATAGGCATAACCTTTTACAGCCCTGTGAGCTTCATCAAAAACTAGCAAGCTAAATTCATTAAGCGATAACCTACTCTCTACAAGGTCGTTTTTGACTACCTCTGGTGTAGCGAAAACAAGTCTTAAATCTTTTCGGTTCCAGATAGCCATTCTAGTTTGAGGTGAGTTCTTTCCTGTTACTACTGCTATACTATCTTCAGGCATCCTCAGTACTGATAAAAATGATGTCATATGTTGAGATACGAGCGGTTTGGTCGGAGCCATTATCAAGACCCTCTTTGACTTGTAATTATACAGAGATTCTGCACAAACAAGTATTGCTACAATCGTCTTACCCAGAGCAGTTGGAAGAATTACTAGGGCGTTCTCATTCTTAATAGACTCAAATATGTTATTTTGATATAATCTAAATTCAATACTATGCTTTTTTATCAAAGGATGGTTGAAGTATTGTTGAAATCGGGATCCATTCTGCTCAGTCAAAGTTCACCACTTTCTACTCTATAAAATGAGATTACAAGGAAGGTTAATATTTATTAATGGTTCCTGAACTATGGACAATGAATCTGATATATATGGAATTATAAAGATAAGGGCTGCAGGTCTGTTGGAGACACCTATTTAGTTCTTATGGAGTCATATCTGTGCTAATTCATTAGCAATTATACATCGCAAAGGATTACTTTAACTTACCAACAGATACCTGATCTCAAATTCATTGGGAACTGGCACTGACCACTTTAGGAATCACGGTTGTGGGTATCTTTTACAATACAAAACAGGTCAGGCCAACAAGCGTCATAATGAGAGGATTAGGATTGATCACATCACTTCTAACAAAACAACAGATGGAAAAAAAGAAATTAAAAACTGAATTGGCTTTGGAATTAAAATAGAATAAAGTAGAATAGAATATGAGGTTGCAGACGACGTTCTTTTTGAAAACATATTCGAGCAGTCTACCTCCAGTATTTGCTCAGTTGATTCCAAGAGCAATTCAATCTAATGACAACCGAACCACGAGCTCTGAATCAGATACGACGACCATTCATACTTCGTACACCATAGAGGGTAGTAACGCGCTCTTAAATTTGAAGCTGCCAGTAATAAAGAAAGCAGTTGTAAGCCAAATTTATGGTGCAATGGGTTTATCACAAAAAGCTGGCTCAAACAATATTGGAACAAATCCGAATGCTTTGATTGCAAACGAAATCGACAATTCCACATCTAGCTCAGTCAACCTTGAAACGACCAAGTCTTTAGCTTGTGCGCAAGTTGCTAATGCCATCCATAAGGTAACATCCATAATCAATAGTAGTGATGGACAAGATCTTCAGCTAAGGAAAATTGTGGTTGATAATGAAGCAAAATGCTCAAATTCCGCTCCTGGAAATAGCCTTCATTGTAATCTAAATATACGTATTCACGAATAATTTCTGAAGAAATAGACATAGAATACGCAAACAAGTCCGATCAATCCTAATGCGTGCATGTTTGAGATATCAAAGTCAGATAATCTAGTTTGTACCCAATAAGTGTTGGTTATTTGAGTTAATTGTAATAGCCAATCTATAGCAAGCAAGCTACTAGCACTATAAAGTATGGATTATGGTTTTCATATGCTTGTTAAATTAAAACCACAACATCTAGGACGAGAACTCTTAAATATATCCATCTCAGACTCATATTGTCGTTATATGGCTAAAAATGAATTCGTAGAAGTGGCCAAAGTACACGAAATTACAGATGGGAAGATGAAAAATGTAGAAGTTGAGGGAAAAGAAGTATTGCTAGCAAATGTAAATGGCAAATTTTATGCTATGAGTGATAGGTGTGGTCATATGAATGCCCTCCTTTCAATGGGTAATATAAAGGAAAACATAGTAACGTGTCCATTCCATGGTGCAAGATATGACGTTACCACTGGAAAGAAGGTATCTGAACCTATCTTAACTCCGCCCGAAAATATGGAGCCGTTACCACAAACATGGCAAAAGTTTTTCGAAAATGTAGGTCGCCTAATGGCGCCTATCAAGACTCTCGATCAGATAGTGTATGAAACCAGAGTTGATGACGACAGCATTAAAATTAAGATTTAGAAGTATCTTAATTTTTGATTCCACTAAACAGAGGAATAGTACAGCTTAATAATCATCAATACATAGACCTGACTCCAATCATAATATTCTCAACATAGGTTTTAGCTTAGTTCGTTCCATAATCATCTTCGTATGTTCGAAATTCGGCAATTATAACTTTAGTTTTGCTTTCCGAAATAAATGTAATTGTCTATGGCTCACTCACTTGAATCTGATTAAGCCTTCCTAATGTATCGTCTTTCTTATTATTTACATAATGTAAGGCATTTTTGGCATATTGCTATTAGTTTGTTTACAGACGAGAAATGCCCGAGAAAAAATAATTGTTGTCACAAATCTAGATAAACGAATTAACTCTTTGAACTCGAGACTGATGGTTCAGTAATAAGAGTATCGCTGATACCTTCTAATAGTCATCTTGATATGCTCATTTTTGACTATCCTGTGGTCATCACTATCATTTACCTGTATAAGATTCGTCTGGACCGGTATGTGTCTCTGCAAAAGAATTATTGAACGATTATGTCTGTGTACTAATAATAGTTCAAGCCCTTGTTCATTATGCACTTTTTCAAACCGCTGATCTCTGTTTGGAGGCTGCATTACTTCCTTAGTATCATGAACAGATCTATTTTTGGCTGCTTTTAGAAATGATCTATCTATGACACCTTTGGTAATATTGACCTCTTAATGATTCCTTTCTTAAGCAAATCATAAATCAGAAACAATAAAAGAACTCATTATATAAAGCAGAATTACTTATTCGTAGTAACCCTTTCAGAAGACGACCAATGCCTGCGGTAAGTTTCATCCTTTAGTTTGAGGCCTTTAAAGATTTGAAAGTATGCCTCTTTCACCTTATTTTGTTTGTCAAATTCAGATTGTATCCATAAAGTTTCAAATATAGAGGTACAAGAAGAGACTGTTGATTCGTTATTGGAATATATAGCTATCGTTGTATTTTTATTGAACGTTGTTTCCTTGCTATCATTATCATTAGCTTCTATTGCAAATGAGGTAGAGCGATCGATTACTAAAGTCGCGATGTTATTTTGTAATGGCTTTGTGATATATTGGACATTAACTGATAGACGTTTTTCCTCGGTTGCTTTTAGTACAAAATCTCTTGACTGTTTGTCATCCGACCGCATCAACATTTTAATCACTACACCACGCTGCGATGCTTGCCATAATGAATTTAATATTCCACTACTTTCAGCAAAATAGAATAAGTTAATTGTAGAAAATAGAATGAGTATTTCATAAGATGCTGATTCTAAAATATTAGTAGCAATTCTTTGAATTTCAGATTGGTCCTGGAGGATCTCGGTAAAGTCACCCCTAAATCCTCTTTCAATTTCTTTTATCTTCTCTTTGGCATGAGTTGCATTGCCACAAAGGCTTTCAAATAAAAACTCCTGGGTGTCTACAAAGGATATATCATCGTTGTATAAAACTTGCTTAACAACTAGTTTCTGAACTTTTTTATATTTTTCTAGTTCACGTTCTAGTGCGTAGAACAGATACTGTCTCTCATCCAATATTAGAAAATTACCATTAGCTCTATCAATGTGATAAACATTATCACAATATTTCAGAAGGATCTTGCAATATGAGATATTTTCCTGAGTGATATTGGTGATAAACCTTAATTTTACACCAGAGTTTACCAATTTTTTTATAACATCAAGCAGGGGTTCATCAGTCGTTAGAATTGATAATCCTCTATTATCAATACAAAAATCGGCTTTTCCTTTGGTAGCCAATATAATATCCAAAACCTGCCCACCCATGTTCTCAAAATGTCGTCCCTCTATTGCAGCATCGGAAATGCGAGAACTCGATTGGGTCATGAAAGCCAATATTATAAATATCTCGAAGTGCTTTATATGTCTCGATCCCAATATGATTCTATTTCCTTACTCAATAGGTGGAAAAATAGTATTGGCCGTGTTTATGTTACCGCAAATATTATGGTATTCCATAGATTCTCTTCAACTATTCTGACTTTGAATTCTAATTGCAAGGAATGATTAGGAAAAAGCCATTTCTTTTATTATGAATAAGATGGGCTGCTTAAATCTAAGCTGCTGTAGTGATTAGAATAGTAATACTGCATTGTGATTTATAAAACTAATGAAAAGCGTATTAAAATCGATCAAATCAAACATCTGTGTCATAGGAATGATAGCCGGATTGGTCTTTGTCATCAGTCTATTCTTGTTACCGTTGCACGAGCGTTGGTAATAATATTAGCATGATGACACCTCTACAACCCATCATATCTTAAATCCTTCCATAAAGTCCAAGTTGTATCCATAAGTGATAGTCATGTGTGGTTTGCGCTGGCAAAATTGAATATATAGAAAATGATCAATTTACGTATGATCACGATCTAATGCAAAAAATGTTCTTGGATATAGCTGGTCATATTAGCAGATCTTATTAGAGGGAATTCCAAAATTTAGGTTAGTTGTATGAAACGATTTAGTTACTTGATGTTAGTAAAAACATATTGTAGATCGGAAAAATACCTTACCCATTCTTCTAGTAGAATATTTAGAAATAACTTAGAGCAGGCATATTCTTAAAACTCATAAATCATTATATGACATACTTCACAATGCACAACAAGACAATTCTAATTATAGCTGTGGTAGCTGTATTTACAATCATGATAACTTCTGCAGTAGTGAGCGAGAATGCATTTGCCAAGTGTAAGAAGTCTAGATTCGGTCATGGCTCCTCTAATAGGCAGACAATTTCTCAAGCAAATGTATGCGGAAATGGTAACGACGCTCTCGATATTAATTGTCAAAACCTTGCTAACCAGGTTCAAGGCGACGGTAACGCAGTTAACATCATAGGCGTCCAAAATTAATCGATATCAACTGAGAAACAAAAATATTAGAAAATCAAACCAAGACATTTTTTTGTTACTAAATCCGAATACTCATGTATTATTGATAGTCATCAGACAGGCTTTTGCATCAATTCAGGTTTGAGCTGAGTATGTCCATTCAAAATTTGCATCTGACCTAAGGGAGAATTTCTCTGTATATATGGATTTTCTTCTGGATTATATGCCTGGATCGCATTGATTTATGGTATACCTGCTCTCGTAAATCTATGTCTGTATCCTAAAGACTAGATGGTCAAACATAAATGAACAGGACTGCTCTCCTGCCCAATCGGAAATCTATTATGAAAGATAGTAATTGAAAAAATAGTAAGGATCTGATATATGATAGGTAAATTAGTCGGTAAGGAAATTCATCTCGCACACAGACCAACAGGATCTGTTACTGAGCAAGATTTTGAGATCGTTCATGTTGAGATTCCAGAATTAAGATAAGGGGAATTTCTAGTACGTAATATCTGGATGTCTGTTGACCCTCATATGAGGATATTCTTGGCACAAGGAACCCGATCGATATCTGCATACAACCTAACTAAACCCCTAAGCGGTCGATGCGTAGGTCAAATCGTAGGATCAAAAAGCGAAAGATCTAAGGAAGGTGATTATGTCTTGGCAAACAACGGTTGGAGGGAGTATTGGATTTCAAATGACAATCCCAATAATGACAAAGATATTACAATATTTGATCGGAAAATAGGCCAAATACAACTCTTCTTGGGACTTCTGGGGATATCTGGTTTTACTGCCTTCGTCGGGCTTTTCAAAATCGGTGACCTTAGAGAAGGAATGGATACGGTATTTGTTTCTGCTGCTGCAGGAGGGGTAGGCTCTGTAGCTTGTCAAATAGCTAAAATAAAAGCATGTCACGTTGTAGGTAGTGCCGGCACCGAAGATAAAGTGATATGGCTCCTCGATGATGTCACGATAGATTATGCATTTAACTATAAAAAATTAAGGGAATCGACAGATACACACTCAAACACAACCAAATGCAATAATGATAGTTCTTCAGAATTAAAAAGAGCATGTCCAAATGGTATTGATCTTTACTTTGACAATGTTGGCGATAAACACTTAGAAGCAGCAATAGATAATATGAGTCTTTTTAGAAGGATTGTACTATGCGGTGCAACACCTGTGTATGATTCCATTGCGACAACACCCAACTCTAGATTGCCTTCAGGCCCATCTAACCTATCACTAGCTATATCAAATAGACTAAGGCTGCAGGGATTTGTCTATAGCGATCACAATAATTTGATAACTGACTTCTATCAATCTATGTCAACTTGGATTAGCGAAGATAAAATAAGCTTGAAAGAAACAATATACGATGGATTAGAGACTGCCCCAAAAGCATTAGTAGGCTTGTTCAGAGGAGAGAATATCGGCAGAACTTTAGTTAGGATTGGATAGGGAATCTAGTATCCGTGGATTCTATTCATCCAATGATTAGATTCTTTCTAAAAATATATTTTGAAAACGGAACATTTATTGTCTTAGATTTTACTAGCCTAATGCAGAAAAATTCTGCAAGCAATGCAAAAATGCCAACGGACCATGTTATAATCTATTGAGACTAATTCAATCGTTTGTAGATTATAAGCAATACATTAGTATCAATACGACAAAATATGTGTTTTGAAGAATTCAATCACTGAGAATAATAACTAGACCAGGCGCATACGAAATTCCAGAATAATGAGTTTGATAGAGTTAGGTTGAAATGTTTATAGAACTTTATCATAAATCTAAGGCTAACTCTGAAGTTTGATGAGTTTAAAGTAGATCAATTATTTAAATCGAAAATTCAAATCAATGAGGAAAATTTCCAGCAATACCTTGCATTTTCAAAGGAATGGATGGGGACACCAGTTGGGTTAATCGGAACACCCGATTTCTAGGCGTAGTTTTAGGAGGAGATGATCTTGAAGTTGAATATCGTGTTTCGGACAAGAAAGAAGGAAACACGACTGGTAGTAACGGCATTTTATCAATTGACATTAATATTAAGCGGTTACGCGATGACGAGTTAGTTATACTCTCGCATAAAAATCTGTATAGAATGAGGAAATAATCATGCTCAAGTTAACAATAAGTGTAACAAAT
>DATBGR010000549.1:0-6230 GCA_036557905.1 Nitrososphaeraceae archaeon
TGTGACGACTTTGTTGTCTTTATCGATCCTGAGTACTTTAACCATTTATTCAAGACCTCTACGTAGATATATGACATGAGGTACATATGTGTGTATATATTTTCTGATAGTAGAATAATACCTGGGAAATAGCTTTTAATTATGGTATCTACTATCCTTGGCTAGCGGGTATTATGTCCAGATACGAGAAGGAAACAGTATTGAGTGTTCTAAATGAACTTGAACAGATATCAAAACGAGAATATCTTCCATCAATCGGGCCTATCAAAGGCAGAATTATATCTGATATAATTAGAAAATATGAACCAGACTTGATACTTGAGATCGGAACTTTGCATGGATATTCTGCTATATTGATGGGAAGTTTATTGCCTAATGGTGGAAAGCTAATCACCCTCGAAGTAAATAAGAACCTTGCTGACATCGCAAGAAAGAACATCGAAAAGGCAGGAATGGCAGATAAGATTGAAGTTATTTGTGGTATAGCCTTAGAGATTATTCCGTCACTGACCTTCAAATTTGATTTAGTGTTCTTAGATGCAACTAAAAGCGAATATTTTCGATATCTTAAACAACTAGAGGCTAGCAATATTATTAAAGAAAATGCAATTGTGATCGCGGATAATGTAAAGCTGTATGAAAATGAAATGGCAGATTATTTGGAATATGTTCGTACAGCTGGGATGTACAAAAGCCAAACTACTGAAACTACTCTAGAATTTAATAAGAATGTTGAAGATGCGCTTGAAATAAGCATAAGATTAGAAAAATGATCTGGTATGAAATCCTCTTTATTTAGTTACTATTTTAGAAGTTACTCGTTTAGAAGTACCGATTTTTCATTTTAATTCAATTCGTACTCAGATATTTAACACAGAGATTAAAACATAAGACTGTCGATTTAATCCTGATCGAAATACTATTGTTTCATATGGGGATCTTCATGAACTTAAATCGTTAGTAATTGCCTGTCAGATTATAAGAATATGAATGCAAGTTATGGGAGATTACTTTAGTAATAACTCTACTTTTACAATTGACACTGATGTGATGACTTTAGAGTCTAATCGTAAATATATAAATTGCAAAGTACTCCGCCGAACTTTACATTCTGCTAGCAAGATAATAAGTGCAAACAATTATTTGAATTTACTGCTTTGTCGCACAAATCTGATATTAGTCAACTAACTTTGAAATCTTCGGACAAAAGATAGTAATTTGTATCCGGCCATTCATGATAAGGGTTAAAAGCGTTACAAGATAACGAAGTTTCTGAATTATGCAACAAAGCAGAATTTACCAAAACTTCGCCAATGGTCAATCTTCATGCGGCTGATCCGCCAAAGTGTTAAGTAAGATATTTTCCTAAAACCAATTGAACAATAGATGGTATCTGTATGGGAAGAAACTGATGAATGGGGCCCAGAAAAAGTTTTGCAGGTTTATGATCCTGATACAGGCATGAAAGGCGTGTTGGTTATTGATAACACTTCCACAGGTCCCGGCAAAGGCGGAATACGGTTTGCCGAAGGTGCCACACCGTTAGAGGTTTTCAAACTGGCTAGAACAATGACATGGAAATGCGCCGCTGCTGGCTTGCCTTTTGGAGGGGCCAAGGGTGGGATTATTGCAGATCCCAACAAGGTTGACAGGGTTGCTTGGGTCAAGTCCTTTGCAAAAATGATTAGACCGTATTGTCCAGGACAATATATAGCCGCAACAGATATCGGAACAACTGAATTAGATATGGCTATTTTTGCACATGAAATAGGTGATATGCGCGCGTGTACCGGAAAACCATCCGAACTTGGTGGAATTCCTCATGAATTGGGAACTACTGGATATGGGGTGACCACTGCACTAGAAACTGCTCTTGAAGTTCTACTTGAACTAAATGCCATACATATTCGCCGAGATAACATAAAAGTCTCTATCCAAGGATTTGGTAACGTTGGTTCATTTACTGCAAGATTTCTTGATTCATCCGGAATTAAGGTGGTCTCCATAAGTGATATTTCTGGGCTTGTTTACAATAAAGATGGACTAAATATACCGCGGCTTATGATAGATATGAAGGGTAAATCAATGCTGTCTGATCTTGATGGTTATGATATCTTGAATAAAAATCAGATTTTTGAATTTGATTCAGATATATTTATTCCTGCTGCCATGGGAAATGTCATTGTAGATAACACAGTTACAAAAATACTAGATCATGGTGTAAAAATAGTTGTAGAGGCAGCAAACCTTCCAACTACCAAGAAAGCAGATGAGTATCTGAATAGTAATGGAGTTTGGGTTATTCCTGACTTTCTGGCAAATGCAGGTGGAGTTATTGGATCATTTGTGGAATATCAGGGAAGAACAGAAAAAGAAGCATTCGATCTTATTAGATACAAAATATCCAAAAATATAAAAAATATCCTTACTCAGGCCATTGTGAACGGAGAAAATCCTAGAGTATTAGCTTTAGAACTATCAAAGCAACTAGTATATCGTGCAATGCTGCTAAGAAAGGGCGCGATAAGCGTCGCACGGGAAGCCTATTCTAGGAAAGATGCCATTTCAGTATAGGCCAGTTGAACGTCAAATTTGTTTAAACAATAGGATTACAGGTTTCGAAGGTTTCACGGGAGTAATCATAATTGAAAATTGTTGCCGATGCTAAAAAATACTAAACTGCTATCTATATCATAGCTGACATTTTGTTACTATGAATGATGACATTGCTATAGTATTCCATATAACACAGGATAATGCATAGTTGTACAAAACATGAGACGACAATAATGTATCCACAAAAATATCAGTCAGTAAGGAAGCATAATTGATGTACTTGGAATAAGATAAAGTAAATTCAAGTCAAATCGGAACTGAATTATCCAGTATTAATTATCTGAATACTACAGGATCTTCGGATGATATAAAATTGACAACCATGCCATAGTACTTTCTATTAGAGTAGATTAGATTAGATAAACATCACTCATGCCTATGCCCATGCATCATTTTAAAAACGTGTAAGATTCCTGGAAAAATACAATCTAGTGATTCTGAAACTGCATTGACACTTCCTGGTAAATTTATTATCACTGTCTTACCTCTGATGCCCACGATTCCTCTTGATAGCATCGATAGAGGAGTTCTTCTTTGGCCATGTGCTCTAATTGTTTCAGCCACGCCAGACAACTCCTTTTCCAAGATTTCTTTTGTGGCTTCAGGAGTAGCATCACGAGGACCAATGCCTGTTCCTCCAGCTGTTATAACAATATCTACATTCAAATCATCAGAAAATTTTTTGAGCTTGGATATTATCGTCGATTTATCGTCGGGAGTTACTTCATACTCCACTATATCGCACCTGATCCCTTTTAATTTTTCAATAATTATCTTACCTGATTCGTCTTCTTGCTTACTTCTCGTATCACTAGCAACTAAAACTGCGGCTGTAATCTTACCACGAGAACTCTCCTTAAAGTCGTTAATGCCACCTTTTTTTTCGATAAGCTTTATGGATTCTATTGATAGAAATTCGTCAATAGGTTTTAACATATCGTAGATCGTCAATGATGCTATACAGGCAGAAGTAAGTGCCTCCATTTCCACACCGGTCTTCCATATGCTTTTTACTTGTACAATAACCTTTATTTGATTCTCACATATAGAAACATCAACATTAACATTATCAATTGGAATTTGATGACAATATGGTATCAAATCAGAGGTCTTTTTGGCTGCTAGGGTCCCAGAAATTTTTGCGGCTTCGACTATGTTGCCTTTTGGAGAGTTGCCATTATCTAGACGCTGCCTGGTAGTATGAGAAATTCTGAGTATAGCTTGTGCAGTTGCCATCCTAAAAGTATCTATTTTCCTACTTACATCGAACATCCCTGTCATTCACCTGTCCTATGATTGCTCTGTTATCTATAATTTAGCAGTGATGATTTTACATAGACTAGTCTGAGCGCCACGTATTCTTGTAATTTTATAAAAAAGCGTAAATCTGAATAATTTTAATGAACGAGTACAGAATATGATGACTTTTAAACATTCCTATAATTAGGCAAATTTATTAAGAATTCAGCAAACTAGCCTTTTATCTATCTTCCATATATTAATCTATTATGTTATGCAAATTGGGGCGTTACTTATCTTCTCTGAGGATTTCGAAACCAATCCTCACCTCTGTTTGATACTCCAATTTTCCATCACCCTCTACTCTAAATGTAATGCGGCCTAATTCTCCCCACTTGATATTCTTCACAGTTTTGGATGCCTCTTGGAAAGCGTTATTCACTGCATCGGTGATGTCCGTACTCGAAGTACCTACGATGTCGATATATTTGTAAACCATATTTGAGAAAAAATTATATCATTTAAATACCTTTTCACTTCAAAACGGGCTTTGCGCATAAAGTAGGTTTTTCGGTGATTCTTGCTATCGTATTCATAACTTAACGGATTTTATTTAGTAAGCAATTGATTTATTTTGTGCCTTGATTCAAGTCCTTTATGACTGGATCTAACATGAGCAAATCTTTGAATGAGATTAACTTTGCAAAAAGAAATGGGCTCTTACCTGTAGTTGTACAAGACAAAAAAACGAAAGACATTTTAACCCTTGCTTATGCAAACAGGGAAGCACTAGAAAATACTATTAAGACAGGAAACGCTTGGTTCTGGAGTACGTCACGCAATAAATTGTGGATGAAAGGAGAAGAATCTGGTAATGTACAACTTGTAGAAAATATTATGTTGGATTGTGATTATGACGCCTTATTGTACATAGTCGATTCCAAGACCCCTATATGTCATACCGGAAATCGTACTTGTTTCCATTATCGAATAAAAAATGATCACATATAATTGAGGACGTAGATCGCATAATCTCAAAATGATGACGTTGATCAAATCATAATATAATCCCGCTAAATTTGCATCTATGTTTAGTAATACTAAATTATATCTTAGAGAGGCTTATTTATATCAATATCTGAAGGATTGACAGTTACAAATATGGGTATTATAAGATGTCTAAAATGTAGAGAATGCAATAAAGAATATGAAGCTCAATTTCGATATATATGCGAAGAATGCTTTGGTCCGTTGGACGTAATTTACGATCTACCAACTTCACTAAATAAATCTACTTTCATGTCCAGACAGACAAAGAACTATTGGCGATATTTTGAGTTACTACCGATCGCTGATCATAATAATATTGTAAATCTAGATGCTGGTTTTACACCGTTACAACATGCAGACAGAATAGGGACAACATTAGGAGGGTTAAGAAATCTATTTATCAAGAACGATTCTGTAAACCCGACTTTTTCATTTAAGGATAGGCCAGCAGGAATTGCTGTTTCAAGGGCAAAGGAAATTAGACTAAGAGCAGTAGGTTGTGCATCGACTGGAAACTTGGCTTCTGCGACTGCTGCACATGCTGCAAAGGCGCGATTACCATGTTATATTTTTGCACCGTCTGATATTGAAAAAGTAAAGATTTCACAAGCTTTATCATACGGTGCAGAGTTCGTAGCAGTTGATGGGACTTACGACGACGCTAATAGAGTAGCATCTGTAGTTGGCGACACCAAAGGAATAGGTATAGTTAATATAAATATGCGGCCGTTCTATGTAGAAGGTTCAAAAACGCTTGCATATGAGGTAGCTGAACAGCTGAATTGGAAAGTTCCAGATAATTTGATAATTCCAGTAGGGAGCGGAGCAATGCTGAATGCTATTTGTAAAGGATTCGAAGAGTTATATGATATTGGATTGTTAGACGATATATCAAGATTAAAAATTACAGCGGCGCAGCCTCATGGTTGTTCTCCAATTGTTGATGCTTTTAAGAGAAGAAGTGATGAAGTTATTCCAATCGAAAAACCTGAAACAATCGCGAAGAGTCTTGCCATAGGGGATCCTGGAGATGGACGATATGTTTTAAAAAGATTGAAGCAGTATAGGGGAAGTGCAGAGGAAGCTACTGACGAGGAAATCGTAGATGGAATAATGATGCTTGCCAAGACAGAAGGCATCTTCACTGAACCGGCTGGTGGTGTATCTATAGCAGTCCTTCGAAAAATGGTAGAAGAAGGTAAAATCGACAAAGACGAAACTGTAGTTTGTTATATCACAGGAAATGGGCTCAAGGCTACGGAAGCTATTGTAGATGTGCTTCCGAAACTTAATGCCGTAAAGCCCGATGTACGACTAGTTTCTGC
>DATBGR010000550.1:0-3382 GCA_036557905.1 Nitrososphaeraceae archaeon
CCTCTTTGGAAAACCTAGTTTTGGTTGTAGAGTCTTCAAAGGATGGGTGGAAAGTTCAAGAACCTTTAAAGGGTCAAAAGCCAACCAGTCTGGCATTCGATCCTGGACACCCTCAGAGAGCATATTGCGGTACTTCTGATAATGGGCTTTGCAAAACTGATGATAATGGTCAAACTTGGGAAAAGACTTCGCTACAAGTCTCAAATTCTAGTATCATGTCTCTATCAGTTAGTCCGATAGAAAAAGGACAAGACGGATTTAACAAGTTATTTGTGGGAATGGAACCAAGTATAATTTATTCTTCAATTGATGGCGGTCACAGTTGGGAAAAGATTGACGAATTTAATAAATTACCTTCACACTCTACATGGTCATTTCCTCCAAGACCATCAACGCATCACGTTCGTTGGATAGAGCCTGATGTAAATAGAAAGGAGTACCTCTTTGTTGCCATAGAGGCAGGAGCACTAATCAAGAGTTTTGATAGTGGTAAGACCTGGATAGATCGAATCGAGAATAGTCCCTATGACACTCATACATTAAGGACTCATAAAAAAGCACCTCGAAGACTCTATTCTGCTGCTGGTGATGGTTATTTTGAGAGTCAGGACTATGGAGCTTCCTGGAAAAAATTAGATCAGGGACTAGGTCAGCATACTTATCTTTTGGGCATTGCAGTAAATTCAGACGATCCTGAAAACATAATCGTATCCGCTGCGAGCAACGCTTGGCAAGCACACTATAGACAAGATACGGAATCCTTTGTATATAGACATTCATTTGATATTCATGATAATGATAAGAGGTGGACTTTAACTACTGATGGATTGCCTGAATCAAAAGGAACTATAATTTCAATGATCGAGTCTAATCCGAAAATCAAAGATGAGTTTTATTGTTTGAATAATCGAGGAATCTATTGTTCTAAAGACTCAGGAATCTCTTGGGACGTGCTAGATATACCCTGGGCTAAAGGATATTATTTAGAACACCCTTGGGCACTGGCAGTTAAGGAATGAAATTGCATATAACAGTAACAAGTAACTAATATACTAAAAAAGAATCGTTGATCCGAGTCCGGTCGAACTGATAACGCTGGAGTTCTAAAAGTTGGACCCACTATTTTTTATCTTATTGTATTATTGTATTCTTGACTCTCTTATTGGAGATCGTAGAAGCTCTCCAATCTCGTTATGCATTTTTAAAAGGTTAAATCCTTTTTCAGTGGTTTTGTAGGTTTGTACACCTTCTAAATATTCGAGTAAATTATTTTCGATAAGTACGGATAGATATTCTTTCAATTGAGCATAGCTCAGGAAGGCTTTGTACATGATTTTTGTTTTTGTTGCACCACCGTTTGCTGCTTCAAGAATCATTGATACTATTTCTGTTCTGCTTCTGTATTTCATATATTTGAACTGATAAATTTACTATATTAACATGTTGACACAAAAGTCTAGAACAAAACTAAATCGCATAATGATGTAGTCACTCACCAAGATGAGGATTTTCGACGGTCACACACATCTCAAATAGACCTTCATTTTAAGCATCTCGATAGCCTCAAATGCATCAGTATTAAAACAAGAATACATAATTCTGTTACTCTGTTACTAATTATGATAAAGTTATATCGGGTTCGGTGGAACTGATAACGCTAGAATTCTGATTTAGGAACCTGAAAATCGGTACTTCAGTGATTAATTAAATATGGGGCGTCTAATTATGATTTGATCCTGTCTTCGTGATGTGGAGTCAAATTTCATGCAACTTGAAGTTATGGCATTAGTCAACTCAAGAACATTAGTTAATTTTGTGGCATCGAGAAGAGTCATTATCTGTTTGATTTATGGATTATGTGGTCACGTGATTATGAGAGCTAATCCACAGTTGCTGCAAAATTTAGGTTTGTTGCGATAAACTATTCCACATCTGGGGCATTTCAAGATTTTCGACCCCTCAAGTAATGTAAGACGGAGACCTTTTATTTCTACAATCAGTGTATCAAAATCTTCTTCAGTTAAAGTTTCGATTCCATCGACTTTGGTTTTTATAGCAGTCTTTGTCTCCTGACCTAATAAATTAAGGCGAGGTTTGGTGACCGTCCCTAATTTTGACTCTGCTTTCTGCAATCTTCTCCTTGCAAAAGTGGCTACCATGAGTGCAAAGATTCCGACTCCCGATATCATCATGAATATTGCTATTATCCGTCCGACTGCCGTAACTGGATAATAATCACCGTATCCTACGGTCGCTAGTGTAACCACAGCCCACCAAACAGCGTCACCAAATTGGGTAATATTTGCGCCAGGATGTCCATGTTCTGCTAGAAATACTCCAAAGCCACCAACAAATATGATGGAGAACGCAGCAGCTGCCAAAATAACAACACTCATTTTTGTATTTTCCAATGTATACAGATTGCTTGTTGACATATGTAGAAAAACCAACAAGCAAAAATCATTTAAACTTTACACAAAATCTGCTATAGATATATACAACAGTCAAGTTGAGCAGTTTGCTCAGTTTGAATCACTTACTTAAAATTATGTTCTGCTTCAAGAAACAGCAAGCGAATAGCTGGACTCAAGAGCCTCCTAGCAACGTTACATGCTGAAACTTCAGAAAAAATTTGGGATTGTAGTATATACATTATTACTTTAATTCTCTATCTTTGCTTGAGAAATTCCCCAGCTCATCTACTTCGATAATAAAGAAAGACGACATATTATCAAGAAATGCTAACTTGCCGGATGAGTCTGTACTCCAGACAGCGCTCCCAACTCCACGCAATACCAATAGAAAGAACGTATGCATGTATTTAAGAAATATGCTCTTTTAAATCATTGCTCAGAATCATGAACCGGTCTACGTGACAACTATATCCTCTGTGTTTTTGATATTAAAATGCTTGTAGCTTCATCTGACAAATTGTTTTTTATTGTCAATCGATTTCTTAATTGGTTTCAAAGTCTGTAACTAAAAAATACTATATCATCAAATTTTGGTTCTGCCAAGGAAAAGAACCTTTGAAAAGCTTGATTAAATTAATGTTCATGTTGCATGCAAGAGAATATGATTGATGAAACTTTCATATGGATTTTCAGCATCATCATTTACTATTAAGCAGGAACCTCTCGTTCCTTGATATCTCTACCCTGCGAATATTTATTTCTATTGAGCAGAATTGCAAATATCACCGATACTAATGAAATTATAGTCGCAGTAAGAAAAATCATATTATATGATTGTGGAGACGGATAAGAAGTCAAAATCCCATCCGATGGATTTGTAGTTATCTGATTAGCTTGCATATACGCCCCTGCAATCACGGGCCCTACTGACGAGCCGATGAGATATATTAGGAGATTCATTCCTAATG
>DATBGR010000551.1:0-8819 GCA_036557905.1 Nitrososphaeraceae archaeon
ATTCATGCTTCTTACTCGCGTGATGATATCTCTAACTTATTTTATTCTTTGTTTGCGAACTGACAGCAAGATTACTCATTACTATCCCCCTGCGCCTGCTATAACAATTTTGTTTGGCCAAGTCCACTCAATTACTATTTCTCGTTTATCCTGTTAGTTGGCCAATTAATTGCATTGCATCACAGCGCCTACCTAGTGCATTTATTGTATCTACCAAGTAATTGAAGGCTAGAGAAGATGACTGAACACAAACGTGTTGTTAAGGAGATTAAATATGTTATTAATCACGTCGGCAACAGTGGCCGCATATATTTACCTAAAACTTGTATGGGCATAAGTGTTAGAATCACGTTAGTAAATGACCAAAGGAGAGGTAATGAGAAGTGAACTGCAAAGAGCAAGAACTGATCGCGTTAGGAATTGCATTAATGCTATTAGGTTCAGTACTTGGAATATTTGCTGTGTATATGCCCACGTTTGTTATGGCTAAAATGAAAACAAAGTCTGGCGATATTCCAGATGAAAATGATTCTAGCCCTGTTCAAGGTAATGAACAAGGACAAGGCAGACTTATCCCAGATGATAAAGTTCATGTTCCAGAACAGGGTTGGATCAAAGGAAAATGGACTGGTGGCAGCGATGAAATGTTTGAGAAAGGCCCTGATGGTGATGGCAGGATCCCACCTGGCTTTACACATGGCGGCTGCAAGCCTCTGAATGATTCACCACCATATTAACCACCAACACGTCTAAGATCAATCATCGAATCACGTCCACCCGAATACCCTGGAAGAAAATCATAAACATCATAATCACCTTTATTGCGAATCCAGACTATTGGAACTATAACGAGTTTGAAAAGGCCGCGGATTGACGATATAAGATATTATCGACTTTAAAATGATAGGTTTAACAGCAGCGGCTAAATATAATATCCATAGAGGCCAGCACTGTTATACTACTGCTAGCCGCAATAGTACCTCTGAAGAGACTAGATATGCAAGTGCTACAGCAACTAACCATTTTGTCGGCCTTTTTAATATGAAGAATATCCTTTATTGATACAAACCTTCTATGATACTAATTTGACTCCGCTGCTAATATTTCAATTAAATATTTTATTAACACAGATTTTTCGGTAAAATATTCAAAGCTTACATTAGGGGATAACCTCACTTCGTCCATCTGTAATCGCAGTATAATTTTAGATATTTGCAAACCTTGATAGTGTGCAGCTATCCAACACTACTACTACTGATGCCAGACTCTCCTGCAGCACATATACCACTCAATGCCTGGAAAACTCTTCTGATAATAGCAGGTACCATAACCATATTTCTTTATCTTAATACTGGCATGGCACCAGCTCTTCCAAGTATAGCTCAATATTTTCAAATCTCTCTTGCTTTGTCATCCTGGGTGCTGGCTGCGTACATGGTTTGTGGGGCTGTCATGACTGTGATAATGGGAAGGTTATCAGATCTTTTTGGAGCCAAGAAAATGCTAATGGTAATGATGACATGTTTTACCGCTGGAACTATCTTGGCACCGTTTTCTCCTAACATCTCTACTCTTCTTGCTCTTAGAGTACTTCAGGGAATAGCGGTAGCTAGTACTCCAATTTCAACCAAGTTAATAAGAGATCAGTTGCCAAAGAGCAAATTCCCTATTGGTATCAGTATATACCTTGCGGCCTATTCTGGTGGCATAGCGCTGGGTGCAGTCTTAGGACCCATTGTGGTTGCTGGGACCGGATGGCAGGGTAATTTCTATCTTTGCGCTCCTATTGCAGTAGTTTTGTCATTTGCAAGTTGGAGGTTCGTTCATGTAGATGAGAATAATAAGATACATGGACATGATTACGTTGACAAAAAAGTTTCAAGTTACATTTCTATTGATGCAAAGAAGCTTGATGAAAAGCAACGAATTGATTTCATAGGTATTATAACTATGGCTGTGACACTGGTTAGTTTTCTTATATCTATAACATTTAGCGCAACTATAGCTACTAATTTGGTAGGGTTTCTAGTTCCTCTCGTCATGGGAGTTATTTTTCTAGTGCTATTCATATCTGTGGAAAAGAGAGTAAAGTCTCCTTTAGTTAACCTGAAATTGGCTTTTCATCCAGTTATTTTTACTGGAAATATCATAATGTTGATGGTTGGCATTTTGCAGTACATCGTTATTATAAGTATTCCACAGCTGGGATCTGCACCTACTCCATTGGGGTTAGGATTAGACCCACTAAAAGTCGGGTTTTTACAACTGCCTTTTGGTCTATCAATGATGATCTTTGGGCCAGTTTTCGGATTGCTAGTAGCAAAAAGAAAGAGGCTTAATTTAAAGCTGTTGGTACCTGGAGTAGGAATTACTACTATTTCATTTTTGTTGCTTTTATTTTTCCATTCTTCGTCACAAGGTGTAAATGGTAGTCTCTTTATTTTTGGTATCGCTGGAGCACTTTTACCAAACACATTAATTAACACTAACATTGAATTTACGCCTAAGGAATATATTGGAATCTCCTCGGCTATTACAAACATGATGAGAATTGTAGGAGGTGCAATCGGTCCAGTGATCACAACCGTAATATTAACATCTGCTACGATTTCTATCACTGTTAATCATGCTACGAAAACCTATCCCAATCCAGTCACGTTTAACATTCTCTTTGCGCTTGGACTAGTGATGACAATTGCATGTGTACTCCTAGCTATCAGAATGAAATTCCTTGCTACTAACACGATGCCATTAACATATAAAGAAATGATGTGAAAAATTTATCGTATTAATCATCTTCTTCTTGTATAAAAGGGTGTAGTTGCATATGTCTATCTATTCTTATTGTGTTTATTGTGTTTATTGTGCTTCTCATTTGAGTAGTGGTTTTTAGACTCCCCAGTCAATCAACTCCCACTCCAGCCACTAGACGGAGAGTTGGTGGTACTGTGGTTCACATCGAATTCATACTAGTCGGTTTAGGCAAGGGTCATGATGATTTGCCAAATCCTATACCATATTACTGCTATAAATATCAGCAAAGTCGTGGATGTTTTTTAGTCTGCCCGGGCACATAGTCATATATTATTATTCTCACATTAACTCTTGAATACCTCATATGATGTGGTCTACTTTAGCTAGGATCTTACCTAGAGCCTTGCTTATCTTCAAGTGATTGACTTTGATGACTAGTACCGTTGTTAGTGAAGCAAACAGTGCTGTAAGTATCGCCGACACTTGCAGGATTAGAATCCTTGTAGTTGTGTCCACTGCTGTCGCTGTTAGGTTGTAGTCCATCAAGGCTTTTTCAATCTCCTATTTCTACTGGAACAGAACGCTTCCACCAACCCACTAAAACTGGGATTTGTAGTTCGCTCTTAATGTCCTTGAAGATGCCTAGAACAAACAGCAGGCAACCTAGACCTATAGCTAAAAGGCCAGGGCTACCCTCTGCTGCTCCCAGTGATACACCTACCGTCGTTATCGCAACTCCACCAATAGCCAAAATCTTGTTTACTACAGACATACCAAACCCACCTTCTCCATTTGTTTTAGCTGATGGTGGTGCTGATGATGATGTTCACTTATCAGTTCAAGTATTAGTTGGTCGTATGTCTGACCCTTCCTACCGAGAGTCTTGAGATCGTCCCTTGTCTTTGTTTCTAGTAATATAGTAACCTTTGACATTTTGTCTACTTCTTACCCCTCCCCCTCATAGTATAATACCGTATGAAACCGTATAAGCACTGGGTCTACAGTGTAATGCTCTGCGATCGTCTATTTGTTTGTTGTTGTCTGGTATGACTCGCGTAAAGTCATGCCGGCCTAGGAATTCATTAATCCTCCTTTTGAATCTATTGTTGATGGCATAGTCCCTTCTGCCGGCTAGAAATTAAAAATTCCTGCACGAATCTTACTAGGGTCTTCTATACACTTTCCACCAAAAGCAGTAATATGATAAAAGCCTAGCAGTAGTCTTAAAAAGCCCTCTGGTGGTTCAATAGACCTATATGATTCAGTTAGTCTGACATTAAGTTTGATTTAGAATATTAGGAAAGGAAAGAATAATTTTTGATACTGATGATAGGTAGCGGTGGTAGTGATGAAGGAAACAATATTTGGTTAGTCCTTCACTGGTTTAGGTGGTTGGCTGCCTACAGCATGAAATGCCCTAGTAGTATAACGTACGAGAAAAATCTGGCTCATCCTACATTAATGGCAATGTCTAGGTTTACGGAAGTTGAAGAACTAGGTAAACAAGCGCGGTAATAGTAGTCTGTCTTTTGGATGCATTTGCCTAGAGGTAGGTAGGTATTCATTACAGATGTGTTAATCCATCTAAAGGCGTGATGTAGCATGTTTGAGAATAGAGAGGATGCCGGTCGACAATTAGCAGAAAAATTAAGATTGCTTTTGAACAAGAATGAAGATGAGGATAGATTCAATAGAACTAATACCGAGATCCTTGCTATACCTAGAGGTGGTGTAATTACTGGTGACGTTTTAGCTTCAATTCTTGAATTAGGTTTAGACATAATTGTTTCAAGAAAGATAGGTGCTCCGCATAATTCAGAGCTTGCAATAGGCGCAGTAATGCACGACGGTAGTTTCTTTGCAAACTCCGATATAATACGCATTTTGCAAATTTCTAACGATTACATTAATAAAAATATTGCAATTCAGATGAAGGAAATTCAACGTCGCCTCTTATTGTTCAGACATTCACAAAAATACAATCTAGAAGACAAGACTATAATTTTGGTTGATGATGGTATCGCTACAGGCGCATCTATTTTAGCTGCAATAAGGTGGATAAGAGATCAAAAACCAGAAACTTTGATCGTAGCAATTCCCGTTGCGCCTAGAAATGCCATTCAAAAGCTAGAAGCGGAAGAAGGAATAAATCAAGTTGTAGTCCTGGAAACACCAGAGCCATTTGGTGCCGTCGCGGCGTTCTATGAAGATTTCAGCCAGGTAAGTGACGAAGAAGTATTGCGAATTATGAACAAGTATAGGCCGAAATCGTAATTTAAAAATTCTTCTCACTAGTACATTTGATTACAATAGAATAAATATCTTGCAAACGGTCTCTCGCCTTTATATAGCAGGATTTATAGAAAAGTCTATTTCAATGAGCGAACTACTGACAATAGTATTTATCATACTCGACAATAATACAGCGGCCGCAGCCCAACAACATAGCCCCAATGTACTTCTGTTATGAAATATAATTAAAGCCATCTCTAGTTACTTTACACAATTTTTTATCATAAATGAATAATAGTGATATCGTCAAATTAGAATGAAATTGATAAATGATCAGTATCAGATTCGAGATGAACTGCTCATTATGTCCCTATCTTCCTATTTACCAAGTTTCCTAGTCATGTTATAGCCATCATAGACTGATCTAATTTTGTCATTTATGGCATCGATAATGGTATTTGCATTCAGTCCTTTTATTGATGGTAATGTGGTATTATTGTAATTAATTGGATGTGTATTATTTTTATTCTGAGCATAGACAAAGGTCGATGCAGCTGCTGGTATAATTATTGCAGCAAGTACAATAACAACCACTGTCATAGCCACACTAACAACTTCAAATTTACTTGCGTATCTGAGTCTTGTATTTCTGAACATCATTGTTTATCGCTTTTCCTAATATGTTTAAGGACTATGCCTGTTACAATGATAGTTGCTGCCCTTATCGTCATGTAAATTAAACCATTTCGTAGCCACTTATTCATACTTTGGATTTCACCATTTTGAAGCTGTTTTCTTTTTGTATTCGTCTAACCTGCGAGTATCTACCATAAAATTTGAGCCTCTTGTCATTTGGGATTCCAAATTACTTATGTTCGACGGCTATCATACTACTTAGATACCCGCTTTTACAAATCAACCAAGGTGATTGTGAATAATAATCACCATCAAGTAACATATTCCGAAGTTCTTTCTTTATCTTTTCTGTCTTCTGCACTAATTCTTTCTGCGCATATGTTTTATATCCTATATATTCCTGTTTTTGAATACTATTCATGGATCATGGCGGCCTACCTTATCTCGATATTCCTGAATCATTCCATCGATCGCGCCAAGCGCGCTTACTAAGTCTTTCAATAATTCTGGGCATTCTTCCTGAAAGTGCGGCTTTGAGAATAAAAGGCATGAGCGAATGATTCTAAGTTGGGCTATGTTTAATCCAGATAATAATGACGTCAAGTTGTTAATATCACACAACAATTACCAACGATTTCTAACTTATCTCGCTCAAACTTGCCATCTCTGCAAAATGGTGAGTAGACGAGCTCTGGGTCATGTTCGATTACTGTTAATGAAACTTGGTGACACAACGACATATGTAAATTGAATTCTGTTTTGGTACAATAGGTATGACAATGTTGACATATATGCTTCAGATTGTATCCCGTGCTTTGTAGAATATAATCGCGCGTGTCAGAACATGATTGTATATCCTGTATACTATTAGTAGTCATATTATTCGTGCTCCAATCCTAATCCATGACACTTACCACAAACAGGTAACACAAATGTTTTTCGTGTACTGTGTCATTTTGAGCAATGTAGTGCAATTCATCAATTTGCCCCGGTAATTAATTTCGTTATCCTCTTGCATATATACACAACACAAAAGATGTTCACGAAACCAGGCTATTATCAGGACCGTACACATACTGTTGGATGTAGGTACTAGTCATCTTAGACTCACACATCATTCTTAACCATTACCTCGACTTTATCTATTAATTTACTCATTTCGTCAAATAAGATAATGATTTTATTGTCGAAACAGATGCTCTGGTATAGTGAAGAACGTCGTTGAGTTCTAATTCGTCATGACTGAATTGCTCACTGGATTGAACCGCACTCGATGATTTGACTCCTGCTTTAGCGACTACTGCATGTATAATTAGAGAAGGTTGTCGCCGGACTTGCTTAGATCAGCGAAAATGCCTCTGAATGAGGCTGCAAAGGCTCATGAACTACTGGCAGGTGGCGGCTCAGTTTAAGGTAAGATTGTCTTGATTTGTAACGATTGATAAACTACGCAAATTGGTCCATTATTATTATTGATTACATACAATAGAATATACCCAAGTTATATAATTCACTGTCATATTATTAGGTTCAATACTTAGCTAGAAAGAATATGATCTAATATCACTGTTTTCATAAGTATATCCCAGGGAGTTACTATAGAATAATCCTCAACACTACCATATTCTTTACCTTCTAAAATCAAACAAGGGTTGCGAATATCCATTAAAAGTTCTGCTGCCTTGCTTGTCGTAGTAGCACATTTTACCTTCTTTATGGATAGTATATCCAAATGATTGATTATGTCAATATCTGCTAAACCATCAATACCATTTGTATGCATAATATTTCGTCCATTATGACTACTACAGGCTCTTAATAGAAATTCTAGTATTTTTCTATCATTTATAATGCGAAGTAGTCTAGTTTTTCTATCGTGGTTATTATGATTGCTAATTTTACTGCTATTATCATCATTATCATTATCTTCCCTGATACCAATATTTCGTATACCCTGTTTGATCATAAGGTCTATTGCATATCTAATACTACTATTTTTGTCACCTGATATTAACGGTCAAGATAGATCTTTTATTGGTCTATCAAGGTGAATTCTTATCTAGACTTCCAGTATAATCATCCATTATCTGTGCTGCAGTTAACTCTAGCCACTCTGGATATCCTATATCCATAATATTAGAGATGATATGTTTGCTGTCAATTCTGCCAATAGGCTTCTTTTTATCATCAATTACTACGAGTCCATCTGCATAGATCTGAGGACCTATAGCAAGAAATGTAGCTATTTGTAACATTTGAGCTGTTGGATTTACGAATAGACACGGTCGTCTAAAAATATGTGCTGCTGCATCTGTGATTGGAATATTTGCCAGATCCAAAGGGCTCATAGAAACCTATCACTTTTATAGTCTGTACAATACTTACCTGTCATAAGAAATTCATCATCATGACGATCTGAGTATATATTACTAAGCCAACAATCTGTAAGCTTGCCATATAGTGATTGGTTGTAGCCTACCAATGTTTGATCGTGTACAAAAGAAGAGACAAGGATCTGATTCTTTAGTATTGCTCTAAATATGTCATTATTTGTGATTATACCCAAAATTTTGGTTTCACTATCAACAATAGGAAGTCTACGAATATCTTCTTGCTGCATAGTTTCTATGGCATTTCTTATTGAGCTATTTGAATTTATCGTAATTAAAGGACTGCTCATTATTTCCCGCACAGATGAGTCTATTGAAAACAGTTTAGCTTGTTCAGATACGGCACGTACAACATCTCCTTTGGTAACAATGCCTATTGGTATATTGTCTTTAATATTAAAGTTATTTAAAATAACAACAACACTCCCAATCTTATTTTCATTCATCATTGTACAAACTTCTTGGATACTCTGAGTTTTCTTTGCTGTTTTTACATTTGTAATCATAATATTAGATACGGATGTGGACTCGAAAGCAATATTACTGCCCATGATGAACTTCTGGCTATAAGCCAGTATTTGTAATCTAAGACTTCACTGCAATGCAATGCAGACAGACACTAACAATATATCATTATGGTTCTTGATCATACTGATATTCTATATTCAACTGCATTTCTTGAAATTTGGCCAGCTAAAATAAAGATTTCATTTGTACACAATAACATAGGAAAAACAACAAAAAGTGAACCGCACTGCATTCTTACCAGTTAATTAGTACAACCTATAATATAGTAGTAATTTTGAA
>DATBGR010000552.1:0-16522 GCA_036557905.1 Nitrososphaeraceae archaeon
GAGGAATCAATGGTCTTACTCCATCAGAGATGTTTCTACAAAGGTTAATTACATCAGCCATGCATACTAGGACTAAGCAGCAAAGTGTAACCCATGTGGGTAATCAAAAATGTAACCTATCTGTGTAAGTACAACAATTAGTTACATGCGAGCTTATCAAGCATATGGTTCCCGCTCTAACATGCATATATTCATACATTATGTAAAGCAACGATGATGTCTATGTTTGTTTGAACATTGAGTACTTGCTAGAAATCATGTTAAATGTTGAATAAGAGATAAATCTACATTATTAGGACTAGAATTTAACTTCTTTCCCACAAACCGAAACATCAAGTATTGATAATTATTTCCAAAGATTTATCAATTAATAGTACATGTTTCAGACATAATAATTCTTGGAAATTTATTTCTTATCTCCATAAGCTTCCATGGTGGATGCAATGTTTTGATTGCTGCGTCTGTGTCTGGCCATATATATACTACATCCAGTAGCCGATCCAATTATAGTCAAAGCTATGACGTTAACCGAATTTGAAACGAGGTTAAATAATAGTCCATCATTTTTAGATACGGCGTTGGTACTGCTTCTTAGCGAATCTATTGAGGATGGTACTATTGGACCCTTTTGGACATATAAAAGATAAGGCTCACTCTTTATTTGTACAAATACCTTATTGGAGGATGAATATGATGATGGTATCTGCATTGAGGCAACTATCGCATGAGGATGGGAAATTGCAGTTGGAGAATCATACTTATGATATAAAGGACCCCATTTACCTTCGGCAGAAGTAGATGAAGAGGGAATTCTGGTTATTTTGGAATGGCTACTAGTTCCATCGCCCCAATTCAGGGTCATTATTTTTTGTTCAAAATCCCTACTTCTTGTCGCATCGTAGGTAATTATACCGGCAACTGATGTGTGATCTAAACCAGCTACGGGCGAAGTATTACCTACAAATGCTATAGTTATGTAAGGGGTAATAGTAGTTGACGTGGATTTGTTATATGTGACAACAGATTTTGCCCAAGCAAATACTGCTGCCCCAGCCACTACTACTATTGTTAGTGCAATTATTGTCAATACCACAAACACTAGTAAGGTAATAAGTAAAGTCAAAGAACAATCCGCATTCTTATAGATTATACTCATTCACCAACACCAACACTGCAGGCATCATAGATAACTGCATCAAATTGCGATGCACCCCATACATAATATCCTAGTTGTTCATGTTTGAGCGCACTGGCGTTACAATGTGAACCTGAATCCAATGACTGATCAGAGTAGTTTAGTGTTGCATTTTTAAGAATATCGTTCCCATTTCTTGAATCATGAAACGGCTTTTCTATCATATCACGTATAATCTCCTGGTCATACATGTATCCTTGTAAGCATTATCGACTAGCAATGATAGAGCATTATGATTTAAAATAATTATCTATGATTATTTACTTTGCATGTCCATATAATAGTGATAATTTATAGGAATGGTAACATGTTTTGGATACTAATCTCTTTATACTGTATTCAAGTCTATGGTGGAACTAGGAAACTAGGATTCTAAATGTATCATAGCATTAAGCTATATTAAGAAGGCGAGATCATTATTGTTTCTCTTTTTCACTTTGATTGTCTAACTTGTTAATATGTTTAAGGTACCGTTATTCTCATAATCTATCAATCGACATTATTATTCGATGTTAGGAATAATAATTTTAGTCAATTTCTAACTATTTGGTATAAGCCAATCTATTATGCAAATCTTCGGTACAATCATATTAAATGAAGTTTAGTGGCCTTATCGCCAAGATACAAACAATTGAGGTTTATTTCAGTTGACCAAAATAACAGAAGCAACATTTGGCAAAGAGATATTTAATCTACTAAACTCAGACTTGGAATCAAGAGGTGTGGATCTAATGCATTAGTTCTTTAGTTATTAAAGCTGCATGAGGCTTATGATATAATATTGCCCAAAGTTAACACCTCGACTTATAGGTGACCTTTTTGCAAGACTTCAGGAAAATCCGCATATCAAGCAACCAATATACATGATAGAGATTTTTACTAAGAACAGTAAACGAATGGACAAAGTGATGATATCGGTAGAAGATGATAAGATCATAGATTATCCAATCTCGATTATCTGGTGGTTCTGTTCCTGCAATATATGATCATGATAACCACTATGTGATAAATATGAAGTTGACATTTGAAATTCTTAAGGAATTAAATGATATTGATTTTATTTTACAAATATGTGGAGATTACACAGGCACGGTGACATCAGTTGGGGCAGCGCGAAAATATCTACCAGAAGAATTAGACCATATGTTCGAAGTGCAAGAACAATCCAAAACTCCTAAAGAAAATGAAATGGAAATAGAACATACAGAAGATGATGACAACAGACAACATATTCTCAATACAAATATTGTGTCTAGAGATAGCAGTCAATTACGCATCCCAATTAGGTGCAGGAAGGAATATCTAGTCAGTGATAGTCTTAAAATGACGATCTGTATTCTAATTGCTACAGCGGCATTACCATCATTAGTAAATCTTGTTGTAAACTGAGATATTAACATTCCAAATAGAGGTATTTTTTTCCCGCCTCCATCATCAATATTAAAGCAAACCTCCGCCTATGGGATAATATATGGTGAGGCTACCAGTCAGTCTACAGCTGCTTCTGATACCGGTGGTGATTTGGCAACTGTATTTAAAATTTCTGGGCTTAGTTGATTCTTTAGAGATAACTAGCAGATTTTTTAGAGAAATCGGCTAGTTATACCGAAAATTCAGTTATTTCCCATGATGGTCTTTTCATGTTTAAATTGCTGTCTGGTGTATATAGAATAACTGCATTATATCCCGATGGAAAAAGTCAGTTACTTGAAAACTATGCTGTATGGCCTGGTTCACATACTACTATAAATTTAATACATTGACAATGATTTCAATTGGATAGATATAACAAGAATTGTGATAATGAGGATAATGAATATAATGAGGGCAACGCCGTAGCAAGATAATAGAAAACAGTTTTATACATTTCTATTAAAACCAACCTTGTAGCAATCTGTCCGATAGAGGCATTGCGAAATATAAGACCGACCACTATCCAGTAGTTTAAGATACCATTATAGAAGGAAAAACTCTGCTTGTATTATTTGAATGACGAAATCATCTATATCTTCACATAGAACTACTAGCAGCACAACACAAGAAATTTCAAATGGCAACTACTAATATTAAGTTTGTTAAAACTATAACTAAATTATAGGTATATGGGGCATTTTTTCTCTTCTAGCCTATTGCGTGGTTGGAATGGATTACGAGTCCGAGCGTCTAAGCTCGATAGATATTGTAAAAGACTATAGGATATTCTAGATATAATGTAATACACCAGTAGTGACAGATCGGTGTTTAGTAACTGAACTTTAATTAATGTACCACTGACTCTCTTTGATCTTTTATCAGGAACCTGATATCTGTCCACGGATTTCTCCATTCTGATTCTGCTGGGTATGAACATTAACATTAGTATTCCTGTCCTGCATGAGCTTGGCTAGGTCAGATAATTGTTCTCCAGTTAATGGCCCCTGCAGGTTTCCTGGTGTAATTTTTCCCTTGCCCATGGATAACATGACTTTCGGTGGTCCATTTTCGCCGTTTTTACCTTGATGAATGTGGATATCTTGGAGCGCTATTGCGATAGTGGTTGAATTTCTCTTACACTGAGGTCTGCAAAGTCCCAATCCATATTGTCTGATCTGAACGTCACAAATGATCCTGAATTTGTAATTACATAATCCTTCGGTCTATTGCAATTTGCACTATCGAATTCTTCATTCGAGCTTCGAGCATACCACCCACCATCATCGACCAAATCTGATACTTTTTTCCAATGGTTGTCATTATTATTATCAAGATAGGCCTCCATTTTTACAGCGTTATTGTCGTGAATATTATACATAACTACCTTCCAGCCGATCCACCTATTAAGTATGGAATCTGTGACCTTATGCGTATCTTTAGGCCTAGTATAACCGCCAGTATGCCAAATCTCTTTCAACCAGGATACCTCTCCGTCTACAGAAATTGTTCCTTTCAATGCTGTTCCTGCACATGGAACATCATTGTTATGGGTACCTCCTCTTGCGTACCAGTCTAAATCATCGGAATCAGACTCTGCAGATATGACTCTCGCATATCCGGTTATCTCTACGTTTTTCCATTGTTCTTCTCCGTGCGGCGTTCCAACAGTCATCCTAACCTGATCTTCGGTTCTACTATCTGGTCTGACATTTCCATTAATTCGCCATGATCCATCTGCTTGCTTCCTAATGAGCGAGCCCGGATCAAAAATTCTGTCTTTTAACGGATTATTCATGTCTAAAAACCACTCTCGACCTCCGGGTTTTGTAGGATAAATCTCCTTGACTTTGAATATATTAATGGGTGCAATCCCAGGAGTCGAAATCATCCGTATATAATAGATATACGACGCAATAGTAACTGATAAAAAAATAATGACGCCTACCATAATCCAATACATTCTATTCATAATGAATTGAATTTAGACGACTCTAATAATAATGAGGCGTGACTATAGATTATAATCTCTCAAGGTACTTCGATTGATAGGCGGGAATCGATTCTTCTGATAACCCGCAGGTTGCCATATATATCTATATAAGTTTAAACGGAGACCACCAAAATATGTAGCCTTCCAGATTCACGTATTCAATCGCTCTAATCATATAGATGAATTAGAACTATTACAAAAAGTCCTCATTTATGCAGTCTATACTGGTTAACGAACACTAGCCGGAAATTATTTGCGTTCTAATAAAGGGTCTGTTAACCTAATCTCGATTCGCGGTTAAGAACTTCATAAATCTTGTCTGTCCATATTCATGTGAAACACGCAGGATAAATAACTTTAGTCAATTCCAGATATGCTGCATGTTATAATCTGGCTTTCTACAAGGAAAATGATCATAGAAATATTCGGTCCCGCCCTTAAAATGCTGATTGAACCTTTCTATCACGTTCTTCAGTTCTGTACTATACACTTGATGAGGCAATCTTAACCATCTATATGCTCCATTGTACTAGAGGGCCCATCCGTAATAACGGGCTTCCATAATTATGTCTTAACTGCTTGAAGAACTGAACATATGAGAATTGTCCTTTCCCTTGTTAGATACATCATCAAACAGACATTCATGTTAGGCTCGTAAGCGACCCATAGCAAATATTCCAGACTATCTAATATTCAAAACCGTATTTCTAACTTGACTAGAGTCTCGTCAAAAAATATTTGTCTGATTTTATGTCTAACCTATCGGCCATGATGGCCTATATCTGAATCCATTTCCATATGGTTACCTGATTCCTTTTTACTATAAGGGATGATGACAAATATTTGGCTGCTAACCTGAAGCTTCTGGGACTATAATAAAGATACATGCCATAACTAACTACAGCTAGGTGTGTTCTGGTTCTATTCATAGACTAAACTAGTAGATGCCTAGCTATACAGATTACATTAAGTTAACAGAGCCTAATAAACTATTAAAAGTATATAAATGACCTCGAACCACTTGGACATATTGCCCAAATTTCTAAAGATGTTAATCTTAATCAGCAGGGGACAAGTGCAGATTGTCAGGCGATGTCAGGGTGGCGGCCACAACTAGAAGTTCATGCAGTACGACCAGAGCATTATATGATCGATACCTCGCGGAAGATACTTGAAAATTTACTATTCTTTATATCGCTAATTTATATTGGTAGAGAATCTATGAAGTCGTTTTTGGGCTAATAAATGTTGTGTGATCACTCGCTAGTGAATGAATCCCTCAAGGATCACATTACAATATCCTAACTGGCTATTGAAAAATAATACCAATGGCGTACCGCCTTATCTGAAAAGCCCGAATTCAGGTTTTTGGCTTTATCATCAAATGATAAATGAGGTCAGCTGCATAATTGTATGACGAATCTACTGGATTTATAACGTTAGTCGTAAGATGTAGATCATGTTTTCCTGGCGGCAATGGTTCCAAGAAAACGAAGAAGCCATCATTAATTGCTCTCCATGTGCCAGGTCGGTTTTGATAAACATTGTCCTTAGGCACAGTAAGATTGAAAAATCCAGTAAGGGTTCTATACTTGTCTAAATCCTGCAATTTTCTTCCATCTAAAGTCGCGCTTATCGCACCATATTCATTTCCTGCTTTAGCACAGTCTATAAGATTAGGATCACTTTCACTGGCCGGAGCGTTTGGGGTAGTAAAATCGGCATCGCAGTTTCCTGTTAGCATAGGGACAAGTATAGCTTTGCCAGATGGTATCGTACAGGTTCGCTCCTCTTTTCCAGTTAAAAGGTGCGACAAAAACCATACTGGTCCGCTTTGATTTATTCCGCATCTCGATGGGATATAATGGAGTCTTGGATGTTCCCCAGATGGGATTTCCATATTCCACTGCCACCACCTATTAATCCAATCCCCATATGACAAACCAAATGGTCTAGAATCCCTAGAATATATACCGGGATTCACACTATCTGCTTTTGCGATAGTAGTTACAGGAGTGATAGAAAGTGTTACAATGGTTCCAAGAATTATTAATACTCTCGATAGCTCCCGAGTAGAACATTCGTCATAAACCATTTTCAAGTTTCATACTAAATTAGAATATAGAACTATATAACTACATTCATTTTGATAAATGGGATAAAATGTATTTAATAATTACATAGTATCATTATAAATTAGTCAAGCCATAAATGTCCATTTCAAGGTATCTGACCTTCATTAAATCTCCTGGTAATACTAGTGTCATACTTATGATCTGGTTTATTATCATAATAATGATAATAGATGTTTCGGTACCAGATATTTCCGTTTTTGCTGGAGCTGTTGGCTCCTTCGGCTCGGATATCACAATTTTTGTTGGAATGACTTTAGTATACGCATTTAGCCAGTTCATTATCTTGCGTTATATCAAGCACCATGGTCAATCGGTAAAATCTCATATGCTTAAGGGAATACACCACTTGATAGCCATAATACAGATTATCTTAGTTACTATACTTTTGCTTATAATTGTTCAAATGGTCTTGTTTTCAAGCTACAATATCATCTTGTTTAAGCTAACTGTTTGGATTAGTTGTGCTACTTCAATTGTTCTATTGGGAATTTTAGCAAGGAAGTTCATTTCTTGGTTCAAATCTAACAAAAATTTTGGTATTTTCTTATATTCTGTGGCGATTATAGCACTTTGTTTAAACGTTGCCTTCGTTATTTTGACCGTGACGAGCTCCTTGGGTAGATTCGGCAAAGATGAATATATAACGCCTTATGTTGGCAAAGTTGCCAATGTTGCGTTGCTTAGCCTAAACAGACTGCTTAATCTTGGATACGTCATTACATCCATATTGTCATTTATTTTGTTTTGGATTGCTACCGTTAGTTTGCTATATTATCACTCTAGCAAGTTTGGGAAAGTAAAATATTGGATACTTGTTAGTATCCCTTTGGTTTATTTTCTTAGCGCATTTCAGACATACTTTTTAAGTCTGTTTAATGAATATCGGATTACCGATCCAATTCTATTTGGCATAGCCTATACCTTATTTTTCAGTGCGACTAAACCAGTAGGTGGGCTATTATTTGGTATGGTATTTTGGAGTGTGGGCAGAAGCGTTAACAGTAATAGTATAAGAGACTACATGATGGTAGCAGCATATGGTGTAATGCTACTGCTGTCTTCAAACCAAATTACGGGCTTAATCCTAGCACACTATCCACCCTTCGGGCTTCCCACTATATCGTTCTTGGGACTAGCTTGTTATCTAGTACTAGTTGGAATTTACTCGTCTGCGATATCTATTGCGAATGACGCGAACTTACGTAGATCTATGAAACAGACAATGATAAAAGAATCTGGAATACTGGATAAAATAGCTACCTCTCAAGTGCAAAGTGATATCCAAGCCAGAATTACGACAATCGCAGAACATTTTTCTAAAGAATCTAAACAAATGTACGAATCGACTGGGATAGAATCATCAATGGAGGAGGAAGATATCAAAAAATATTTAAAAATGACTCTACAAGAAATTGAAGAATCAAAAAAAAATTGATAAATAGGCAGATCCGTATGCAGATAGAAAACCATCCGACTTCGATTTCACCCGAGTCCTATAGCGACTAGGTTTTGATATCTACTAGTAACCAGATTGGGAGCAAAAATTCAGATCATACTAAGAGTATGTCACGATGAAAACATATATTAATTTTACAACTTTCAAATCCTTGAGCAGAACTTTTTGGAGATTATGAGCTTAATTTAGAATGGCACTAATGATTGCTGAAATACCTCCGTAATACAAATACTTCTGTTACAGAATTGAAAACTCGATTGATTATTGCGCACTACAAATTGTCTATCCATAAGCATCTTCTTGCTGAAGTAGATATAATATTCATAAAGCAACTTTACTAAAATTAACTATAGCAAAACGATCGAATATTCAAACTGATTTGTCAAGTAGTCCTAGAGTAATCCTTCGTAGTTACACAATTGACCCATGGAATAGGAATGTAGTGAATATTATCACATATTCGATATTTCCTTGGCTATTTTCGAAATATCTCCATCCTTATTTCGCTCTAACTCGGTGCTCAGCTTATTATAATCAGCAACATTGATAGAACCCGCGGCGAATTTAACAGCAAGGCTTGCCTTGACAACTGAGAATTTATTCCTGGCTCTAGCCTGATCAACTATCGATATTAACTCGTTATATCGTTTCTCCTCTAACTCCTTTTTATCAACCATTTCTTTAAGCGTTTTATTGAGGTATAAAGTGGATTGTGGGTCCAAGATCCTAAGTTGAGAAGGAGATGGCCTAAAATCCTTATCAAGGACATTTATCTCATACAGAAATTCTTCGTTGTATGGCCCTTTCTCTGTTGTACGTCCTCTAGCATAAGAATGTACGGTATGAAGACCTGGCTTGAATCGGAGAAGCAAGAAAAATCCAGTGGCTACAGAACGATTATCACCTGTTGAGAGCGAACCAAATTCCACGGAGTACTTGAGTGAATTTGCATATTTAACATCCAAGTCCGAATCTGAATCTGCTATAGTCAAGGTAAAGACTGGAGAATCAATCAAAAAATCCATCATCAAGCGCTCTTCATCGCTATTTTTTCCCAGATTCACAGGTTCCTTATCCACAAGAATTTGCTCCTCTGTGGGAGGAAAATCACCATTATAGACATCCACTCTTGTTCGTTCCCGCAAGCTTATTTCAGATACCATTGGATCAGCAGAAGCCCAATAAGCAAAAATCACTGGTATAAGAACAAGCTGATCGCTGAAAATATTGAGCTTATTATTTCCAACCATTATATTTGGCGTAGTGCCAGGAGAGTAACCCTCGGGATGAGGTAGAGGCATTCCCCTGAGAAATACCACAGGTCCATTGTTATGCAAGTCAGGGTCAATCGAAAAATACCAACTCACGAAGTCCGACGCCCATTCCCCATATGTTTTACCAAAGTGTGTTATCGTAGGATCAAGCACTTCGTATTGTTCGGCCATAACTAAGCGTAGTTGTACTACTTTATAAGTAAGATCCTTTTTGTCACTTCGAATTCGTTCCAACGGATGGCATCCCAGAGAAGTTTTCATTTATGGTAAATAAAAATTCGGAAGGGGAATACTGAGTTTCCTGCGATAAACGTTTCTAAGTCAGTTATAGACTAATGAGAATTCTAGCAGCACCAAATTAGATCACTCATAAAATAAAAAATTGTTTGCCGATTTCGGAGATATTTTTATTGGGAATTGGTGGAATGAAATAATATCCTCCACCTAGAGTTGTCAATAGTGAAGGTCTCCCTTTTGGATACACTCCAAGTTCTGACGGGCCTGCCAAACCTTCCTTTCCAGTATTTTGAGTGTCGGCCTCGAGTGAATCAGCCAAGGCACTATTGGACAAATTTGAGAATATTTTTGACAATCCTACACAATTTTTACTATCTATTGATTTACTTATTATTAGTTCCTCCTCCGGGCTGAATCTACCATGCTCATGTCTAAATCTTTTCTCATTTTGATTGAAATCTTTTCGTATATCAGGGGTGGGAAAGTTCTTATTGTTCATAAAATTGTTCTTTATATTTTCGAAGGCATTATGGATGTTACGTTGAAAGCATATGAATAACAGCCCTGAGTTAAATTTGCCGGCGGTTGTATCTTCGATATATGGATATCCTCTGCGAAATATAGTACTCCTTCCTACTTGATCTGCTTGCCTAGGGTTAGCTTTCCTGACGTGTGACCAAACAGGACATTCTAACTGTATATTTTTATATTGCACTTGAGATGTATCAAAAAAACGAGTGCTGGGATTCTGTTGCTGTCTATAGAGGCACTTCCATCGCCTCATTGCTGGAATCCTTATAAGAGGATCTTCTGACTGCATGTCCAACGCGAGTTTTCGGTCCTCATCCTTCGTAAGAGTTCCTAGCAAAAGCCCGGTTCCCTTACTACGCCCTATCCATTTTTCTTGATCATCTACTTCCATGCGCTGCCACATATCTAGATCGTGTTCTATCTTCTGGAAAACCATGTAAGTACCATCTCTGAACTTAGAATCCTCATCATCTCGAGTTGTCCAAATTACGTCGTTAGTGAGCCTGTTGGGATTAGAAATGCCATCATTAAACCCCAGTAGATTTCTTCCATCGACACGCTGGAAGCCCGAGTGGATATCTGCAATTATACCCCACCCCCTTATTGCTGTAGAAATATCCGACACCTCGTCACCATCAATAAGATTCTTTGGCTGGTGGCCCCAACCTCGATGTACATGGCCTCTCTGGGATTTCTTTATAATAAGTGCAGTCGAATTTTGATACACCCATCTATTTATGTGGGCTTTTTGAGACCCAAGTTGAATGATAAAGTCCGTCTGCATTAGGGAATACGGGATCGTGTCACCTAATTCGTGGTTATCTGGCATTCCCTTTAGTGTCCGAGGACGGTTCTTGTCTGGAATTTCTAATTTCTCAAAGAAACCAATACCAAATCCTAGGGTAAATGAAAAGTTAAATTTGGATAATGGGGCGGGCTTAATATCACCCTCTGATAGTAGCTCGTCGATTTTCAGTATGCCTCGATCTATTCTATCAAAAAGATTGCAGAGGATACCTAGACCTTCCAGAACCGAATTCCTTCGTTCCTCTTTACCATTAGACAGATAAGGGGAAATATTGAATCTGATGATCAAAGTATGTTCTTGTTCAGAGGCTGATGGAAATGCAACTCCGTACTGTTTACGTTTTTCTAACTTAACGCGTTTCGATAATGCATCGCGTTGATTTTTACTAGCATAACCTGTTACCTCATAACCCATATACCAATTATACGCTAGCCAATACTTAAGAAGTGCGTCGAGTCTGATTATTAATACTGACCAACCATTGAAGGATTTATGTCTATGTGCCTAGACAGAGCCAGCTTAAATCTTTCCATGACATTAAATACTTCTCAATCTGTTTTTAGAGATTAATTCAGTTTCCCAAAATCTTTTTACTCCTTGGTCCGTGGTTATCTCGATGCCGTATTCAGCCGTTTCCATCATAAAAGGAATTATCCTTGATTTATGTGACTGGCATCTAGGAGTAGTATTCTGTGAATCTATAAGAAACTGATGTTCTTCCAGTCACACGATTCGATCAAATGAAATTGTAGCTGTAGCTGTAGCTTATCTGTGCTCATTTACACAAAGTAATACCTAAAATCCCTAGTCGAGGGTTGGTGATAAATCTCGAAGAAATCTTTCCAGGATGCTTACTTCGGAGCAAGCTTCGAGGTATTGGCCCCGGTATCACCTGTGTATAACGCTATACTGCTTAACCCCTACCGAGTCCTCGGTAGTAGAAATTACAACCAAATAACTAGTTCTAAGAGGTACGATAATGTTTAGACTAGATATGTTGTTTGTTGAAAAGTAGTAAAAAGGCTTTATACTATTTAATATGAGGAACGTGCAGAAAATCAAGATTTAAAAGACTTAAAATGTTCTAGTATAACAACCTAATAAAAAAATCACAGGTACGAAGCAGTATCAGATTACAAAGATTTGATATGTATCAAATTAGTCGTCGATTACATTACTTTTATTTGATAGTTTGCTGCTGCATTTCGCGTGCCTCCTGAACATGATCCATGAAATCGAATCGTATGTGCTCCATCGGTCATGGGCTTCAGAAAAACCCAATATCCGTCAGCCGCAGCTTTACTTGTTCCCTGGGGAATTCCAAGTATGTTTTCTCCCATTACATTTAACTGAAAAATATAGGGATCGGAGAAAACACGATATACCTTGATAGGTTTGCAGTCGAGATCAGCATTCCTGATTACAATATCGTCGATGTCTTTTCCTGCCCTACGAATCAAATCATTGTTATCGAAAAAGATGGGTTCAGATTTATTATATGTACATATATAATTAATTACCGGAAAAAGGATCGCTTTTCCTAATGGAATCGAACATGTTCTATCTGCGATTTTATTTTTGTCACCGACTGTTCCTGCTAAGAACCACACCGGTCCTGATTGGTTAACATTTGCATATTGACCAGAGCAATCGAGAACTGGGTTAACCTCCACAGGAGTTGACAACGCCCAATTCCACCATCTAATAGTCCACTGTCCATATGTCACACCGAATGGATTAGAGTCCAGATGAAATATTGGATCATCGGTCGCAGTCACACTCATTGAACAATTCGTCTCTGACTGTATAAACATAACAAATAATGATAAAGATAATTCATTTAATATTGTATAAATCTGCCTAACTTTATAAGACTTTCTTTATATGATCACTACTATATCACTTGATTGTGAAGCGTGGATTATATAAATCACGCTCAGAAACAATCATGTATGATACGAATCATTTTAGCTATTGTACTTTAGTGTATCATTTTCCAACTATTAGATGGTAGTCAAGATCTGCAGAATAATTGTATGATGAATCTATAGGATTTAACACATTGGTTGTGAGATGAAGATCATGTTTTCCGGGCGGCAATGGTTCCAAGAAAACGAAGAAGCCATCATTAATTGCTCTCCATGTGCCAGGTCGGTTGTTAAAGACATTGTCCTTAGGCACAGTAAGATTGAAAAATCCAGTAAGGGTCCTATACTTGTCTAAATCCTGCAATTTTCTTCCATCTAAAGTCGCGCTTATCACACCATATTCATTTCCTGCTTTAGCACAGTCTATAAGATTAGGATCACTTTCACTGGCCGGAGCGTTTGGAGTAGTAAAATCGGCATCGCAGTTTCCTGTTAGCATAGGGACAAGTATAGCTTTGCCAGATGGTATCGTACAGGTTCGCTCCTCCTTTCCAGTTAAAAGATCGGCCAAAAACCATACTGGTCCGCTTTGATTGATTGTGCATTTTGAGGGAGTATAATGATCTCTTGGATGTTCTTCAGATGGGATCATCATATTCCATTGCCACCACCTATTGATCCAATTTGCATATGATAAACCAAAGGGAACAGTATCCTTAGAATATATTCCTGGATTCAAGTTGTCCGCCTTTGCGATCGCGACAAGTGAAATAATAACCAGCGTTACGAGTATAGCAAGAAGAAACATGTTAGCAATTGGAAAAATTATGCTATCATTTGCCATACGACGATCATAATATGATTATGTATATAAATTAGTTTTTGGTCGGTTATCCTATTCATCCGATTTTGTTAATTTTATTCGGTTCTTCCGACAGCGACTTGGACTCGATTAGTGAATTTAAGTAAGGTCCAGACCATGAGTCCCACACATAAAATCCGATACAAAACCTACTTATACACCATATATCTTCATTCTTTTAATCCTGTCAGCTAAAAAAACCACGTTGCTTGACGCAGATAAGACATTTAGCTCTTTAGCAATATGATTCCTAACTACTTGGTATATCAGATGTGGACATCCGCATACCAAGAAGTAGGATATTAAACGTTAAGCTCCGCAATGTAAAATTATGGCTTTTGCTTCTTATCTGTCCATCAAATCTCGAGGCATTGTTGGTAATCCAGTTTGCGAGTATATCATAAATAATTCAGACATAGAGTAAATTACTCGAGAATCTCAGAAAATATACATTGAAAACCTGAACAGGAAAATGATATTTGAGCAATTATATGACAAGTTTATAACCTCCTAGCCTTTCGACTTGAAATATCCCTAACCGTACCGTAGGACTTTTGCTGAACTTGCAATTCATACACGGAATTTGTATAATAGTCGCCTCGTCCTATACCTCCAAAATTAATTACATAATTAGATGGATGCAATGATTTTATAATCATACAATAGGCGCAGGAAACTGCCTCGAAGATACCTGCTTTATCTGCAGGCAAATATTGTTTTCGATTGAGCAGGCTGTTTTTCGGGATTACTAATTTGAACAAAGGTGACTCTGTCAAGAAATTTGTCAACTTTGGTACTATTTTGGAGGGATTCTTTTGACCTTTTTTCCAGATAGTAAGCCACATGTTTGATCCTAATTCTATGTCTTTGCTTGCTTGTAAGCGTGCTTCATGTTCAGTTCTCAGTAATTTACCATCAACTTGTGTCCCTATAGTGTAACAAGCGGTAATTATAGGGACAAATATTGCTGTTTCCTCAAAAATGATGATCGCTTTTCTTCCAGTCCGTTCGTAAGTAGCGGAATAATTGATTCGACGAGGATAATTAATGCTTTCGACCGGTGGCGTATAATCAAGGTTACCTCTAAGAAAAAGAATCTGGCTTCCATCATAAATATCTGGGTTCTTTGAAAGGAGCCAGTTATTCCATATAGCCAACCATTGGCCGTACGAGAGTCCCCTGAAAATGTTCTCTGGAGGAACGACTTCGTATCTTATCAACTACTTCCACTCCTGTAAATTTCAGTATATCTCATCTTTATACTTGATTTATCTTGTTCAAACTAATATTATTAAAAATAGCTCAGTCCAACTGTGTTGGGAATGGTTACGAAATTTGGAACTTACAGCTGTTTCGACTATTCAAAAGGTTTTATGCATCCTGAATGATATTAGGAGCAAAAATAGAGAGAAAATATGCCTAGAAAATTACAAAAGGGAATTTATTATAATGAACAGATCTCATCTCATTTTCCAAATCACTATGATCTTAGAAAACTTAGGAATAAGACATTCGCAATGGTATTTTTGAGAGCTAAGCGCGGGAGAAATGCAACGCAAGTTGCGCAATCTATCTCGTCACTTTGGACGCTGTATAATTCCCTTCGAAAGGGCCATCTATTAGAGTTGCCTGGATGTCAAGTTCCAAAAGGAGACTTGGATGTTCTAATTGGTTATGGACCGTCGATATTTGAGTTAGAAGGTGCGAAGAAGGCGATCCCAAGAGACATGCGTGGAATGCAGTTCTCTAATCCTAAGGCAGGCAGACCCATATTACATGGATCGGGGATAACGTATGCCACTGACAATCATATCAATTTAGGACATACCGAACACGTGCTTATTCAGTTCATATCCAATAGTCAATTAGCAACTCATCGCGCTGTCGTAGACACATGGCGTCTGTTGGTAAAGAATGATTCAAATAACTCACTGAAATTTTCAAAATTCTATTCTGGGTTTCAGAGAGATGACGGAAGGAGCTGGTTGGGTTTTCATGACGGAGTTTCAAATTTGAAATCGAATGAAAGGATAGGGGTAATTAGTGTAAACGAGAAGTGGAATCGCTTGATGTACAGTGATCTTTGGACAAAAAATGGAACATATCTAGGTTTTCTGAGGATCGTTGTAAATATAGCTGTTTGGGACTCCGTTAAAAGAAATCAACAAGAGATGCTAATCGGAAGAGAAAAAATTGGCGGCAGGCCGATCATCGCAATGGACAAATCAAAAAAGCCGGTCATAAATAAAGTATGTCCCAAATATGATGAAATTAGGGAATATACACCTGATTTCCATGATCACCCTAGCTATTTTGATAAACCCAAACTTTCTATGAAGAAGGGTAACATTGATATCGAACAATCTGTAAGACTACTCAACCAAAGTCATATAGGAAGGACAAGACACTTTGATAATACCGATTACAGAGATCCTTCATCCAATCGCATTTTCAGACAAGGGTTTGAGTTCGTTGAACCAACAAATGATAGCACTTCTCCTATAAAAGCGGGATTAAATTTCGTAAGCTTCCAAAATGATCCTCGACGTCTGCTTTCACTGCTGTCTAGTCCTCATTGGCTAGGGGGGACTAATTTTGCTGGAGATTCAGCTAATTCGACACGTAAATTACTTACAGTTGACGCTGCTGGGATATTCATTGTGCCTCAACATCAGAATCCCTTTCCTGGTTCTTGCATCTTAGATTGACACATGTCAAGAAGATATTGCCTCAGTTGTCGGGATCTAATCTAT
>DATBGR010000553.1:0-4313 GCA_036557905.1 Nitrososphaeraceae archaeon
AGCACCCTGAGACCACTGATTATTCCCTGAGTCATCAAATTTTGTAAACCAAATGGATTACCAATAGCAGCTACCTCCTGTCCTACCTGAAGTAGTGAGGAGTTTCCTAATGTTAAGGGAACAAATCTTTCAATTGAATAATCACCTGCAATTTGTAATACAGCAAGATCCGTAGAGGGGTCGATTCCAACGACTTTCGCCTTATATATTTCCATCAGCAAATTCTACATCAACTACTTTATGTTCATTTATTACGTGATCATTGGTGACAATATGCCCTTGATTATCATACACGAATCCAGAACCAGATGTTGTTGTCTGACCCACGACCGCGTTATCTCTAAGAGTAGTTGCATTAGATTGGCTTGTGATCAGAACAACAGAATTTTCTGCCCTATTGAATAAGTCAGTCAAGACTGACGATATCTTAGTGGGATTAGTGTAGATATCATTATTCTCCTTGATTTTCTGTCCCTCTACTGATAAAAGACTGCTATTTTGGACTAATGATAATACGATAATCACACAAATGCTGACCCGTATAATATCGACAGTACTATAGTTCAAATGGCTTTCGAGCTGTTTAGCCATAACTTCAACACACTGGACGCGAAAATTTATGTATTAATGTTTACCTCGCGTGGCTTATAACCACCCCTCATGATAAAAGATGTGCAACCTAATCTAAATAATCATATACGATGCATCACGACCTTCACATTTCAATAACTAGAGGCTCTCTTTCATTATTTCTAGAGACACTTCGTGGTTTCCTGTCATAATAAGTATGAACGAGAAAAATATCAAAATGCTTCTAACTCCTCCAAAGTCACTACAATTACAATAACGGTATAGCAACGAGGAATCATGTTATGCCAAACAGCGATTAGACCTCGTTTATTAAATCCTTTTATAATGTTCTTTACCAAAAAAAAGGCTAGTTTAACGAATGCAAAATAGCCAGAAAGATTGGGATCATTATCCTGATGAACCGCCTCCACTGCCTGAGTATGATATTTCGCCATCTCTCAAGAAGTTGGTTCTAATATGTATAGGAACAATGTTGATTAACTTCCTGATAGCTGGTGCGTGCGCATTGGCTATGAGAATATTACAGACCGACGTGCACATAAGACACATAACCCATCTAGGTATACCTGACAACGTACTATTCTATTCCCTACTCACTTCTCATGGACAAGTAATGTTCTTTGGAGTATTATCTATCAATACAATATGGTTCAGCTATTATGCAGTAAGCAAGTGGGGGAGAAAACCTTTGGCCAGCATGAAATTAGCGGCGATATCCTTCTGGATTATGGAAGGAGCAATAATACTATTGTTCTTAGATACAGTCCTTCATTTTGGTGCTGGTTGGTACAACCTTATGCCCTTAACCTTCCTACCTGGATTTCCAGTGATAACATGGGATCTGACTGCGGCTATGATATTTCAGATAGCAGATGTTCTTGTAGGTATAGCTATTACGATCTTCTGCATAGTAATACTTGCTACCTTGCTTAGAGGAAAGCTACCTGTCGGAAACCAAATATTCGAATACATGCAAGAGAAAGATAAAGGTGACCAAAAATACTACGACGCTTTAGTAAAGGCAAACAGAGACGTTCAGGAGGTTAAAAGCACAGAAAGCAGTGAAAATGAAAAGGCTTCTGAAGAGAAAATAACAGATAAGCAAATCAAGACTGCAGATCAAGAATTTACACATAGGGAAGACTTACCGGCAAGCATCAGATGGGTATCATTAATAGGAATCAATGCGTGGTTCCCAAAAAAATGGAGAGATGCAACTCCTGCGGTACCAATAGTATTAGTATCTGCTTTTGTAACTGCCATGGTTCAGATAATTGCAAATCCCGGTCTATTTGTGCAATTAGCATCTGGCTTTGCATCATTACAGAATCCAATTGCATCTTCCAATTGGCTTCTTACAAAGAATGCATGGTGGTTCTTTGGGCATCCAATAGTCTATTTTCCATTATTCATATTTCTAGGTGCAATATACTTTCTAGCCCCAAGATATGGAAAGGAGCGTGTTCCATTTTTTAAATGGAATTATAGAACCTGGCCGTTCTATTTTGCTTTCTCTACACTCGTTTTTTCTCATCATGTATTTATGGATATCCCTAACCCTGTCTGGATACAGATGGTGGCTCAAACTGCATCTTTAGGAATTGTTTGGCCCTCTGCCATGACAATCATAACAATATTGTTGTTCACTTGGCGTTCAAAAATATCGTGGAATATTACAGCACGTTTCTTTATTGCAGGGATAGCAGGATGGATGTTCGGAGGATTTCAAGGAGCAGAGATGGGTATGTGGGGGACTGATGTGTATCTTCATAATACCATGGTTATGCCATCACACATACACCTATCACTTCTGTTAGGTCCTTTGTTGATGGCTTTTGGTATAATCTACGCTATATTTCCAGATCTTACAAAGAAACATTTGAGTAAAACCCTTGGTGAAATTCATTTTTGGCTTACAATTTTTGGCGGATTTGGTTTGGCCATATTATTTGACATTATTGGTATGCAGGGAGCTATTCGTAGGGAAGCAGATATGCCTATCGTATTTCATTGGGCAATGCCCCCTCTTTTGTTCTTTGCACTTGTGATAGGCTTAACTCAATTCCTGTTTGTTTACAATTTTGTCAAGACCCTACATAGAAATTATACAAAAAGAGAGTTGGAAGAATACGATGAATTGCATAAGAATCCAGAGGGATTGGGTATCAACATATAAACGAACCTTGACGGTGGTTAAGAATTAAAACTGGATGGATGATGTTTATGATGCCTATTCAATTTTTGATGTATCGTTGTTTACGTGTGTGTTCTTGTTCTTGCAGTATTGAAAGATTATATGAAAGTATTAGGCATAAATGCAGACCATAGAATAGAAAGTGGAAGAAAGAATGTAATTGTAATACAGCATGTGAGAACTTTACAAAAGAGTTTCTGAAATTGATATTTGAGAAGCTAGCTAAAGTTACACCCGAGGTTCTACTCTTGAGCGCTCAACAACCTGGACCATAACTCGTCAATCATAGCTGAAGCATTGTCTGTGATCCAATCCGACATAGATCGCTCTTCCTCTAGGTTTTCCTTGAGTGTATCTATCGCATATTGAATATTTGCTTGTTCAGCAAGTCGCAGTAGTATTTTGTACGAAATAACTCCAGCTTTTTCTATAATGACATCTTCTTTAAATTTATGCATCTCGTTTTCTGCTGATTTTATACTCTCCTTATCATGATCAATTGCCAGTGTCTCTACTCTACTTTTCAATTCCTGGATGAGATTTTTGTATGACTGATTCAGCTGTGGTAGATCAGCCTTTGAGTCGGTAGGTTTTCCACCCAAGTTAGTAATTAGCTGATACATTCTTTCCTGATGTGTCATTGTTTTTCGTAGGTTCTGTTCTAGATGCTGCTTAAGATCTGGTATAGAAGTTTCTTGAATCCGTGTGACTAGTCTATCTGCTAAAGCATTTTCCATTGCCAATTGTTCATTAAGATATTCAGACATCTTCGAGTTAGAAATGATACTAATTTTTGTATTCATTTAGACAACGACCTGTCCGAAGTTACACTTCCCATTTTAATAGGCATCATAACCCTGATGGTTTTTGTATTTCCTATCTTCTGTCATCACTCTTTCATGTTCTCTGAGTGATTCGGGTGATTCAAGTACTTGTCCACATACTTTACACCTAACAAATTTATTCATCATATGTACTATATCGGCAGTATATAATTAAAGCCTTACGCTATTAGATATACTCAACGGTTCGATATATCTAATATTACAGATATACAAGTTCATTTTTTCATTTAGTTAATATCTGAAATGGTGTTTGGTTGTGGTGTTTACAAAGCTGAATGATTTAAATGAGTAGTAGGAGCTACGGAGTAACGGTGGTCCATTTTTATGGGTACAATACGCTGTCCGTGGCTATTAAGAATTGTGCTGCAATGTACTGCAGAGTATTTCGGTACAGTGCATTCGCATAGATATATCGAATGACTAGACACGTCTAGTGCAGATTCATAATATGAATAAACAATTGGTCGACTATTAGCAATAAGATAGCAATATGACCATGGACCTTCAGTTACAGGCTGTTTTGGGGCAATCAAAATCGGCGACAGTTTCGACGATCAAAAAGGAAATATTGTGGTCTCACTCAACCTGACACTCTCAAGTGACGGTGGAGTAGGATCAGAAAATGCATTTATAGTTAAAGTGGTCATAATGTCGATTAACATTGTGAGTTAACAACGTTAATC
>DATBGR010000554.1:0-14538 GCA_036557905.1 Nitrososphaeraceae archaeon
TCCTACCATCATCATCTTATCAGATTGGAGTACAATTATCTCGTATCATCAATGCCTGAATGCTTGAAAATGCGTAAAGATCTGTATTATGATAAATATACAGCTACGCTATCAATGTCATAACCGTATGCAGGGCAGTCAAATAAGAGATCGTTTGGTTAAATCCACACTTTAACTGTAATCGTATACTATGTTTTAATAGCGGTACGAGTTTGCTTCAAGTACGGCTTGTGGTATTCCCTTCTTTAGGTCATCAAGACTCATTACAGGATGGAACTCTACATGAGCACCCATTCCACTAAATAGTGGTTCAGCCAACACTGGTATCTGGTCTGCACTCTGGATATCGACTATAAATGCAGCGATCCTATTGCCGTTAGCTTCAAAGAAATATGTTGCTTCAGCCTTGATTTTGTTTATATATGATTCAATCTTTCTCAAGAAGTTTGGGTCCTGTACCATTTTATTACCATCTTCTGTAGGAATTCTCGCATGTATTAAGAATCTCATCTTTCGCAAGTAAAATGTCAATTATATTTATGGATATTGTCAGTAATGGACTGTATAACAATATGAGATGGAAGAAAAAAGAATTAGGATGAACTATGAAAAATATCAATGCCAATAATATTGCTTACAGGAAGACTCTAGTAGACACAGCAACTTCCTATACAAGTATATGGGATCGAGAAGGAAGAACCGCTCCAGTAGCGGATATAGTGATACTTTGAAATTAAAGTAAACGCAATGTCTAGATCTTAGTATATATCTATAGTTTTTACTCGTCTATTACCATATGTATCTATCTTCAGATTGTCGAAAAATATATTTGGAAGAGGAATATGACAAAGCACACGACTAACAAATCATACATAGTAAACCTTGCGCACGAAATCACTAACGATATCGCTAATGATAATTGAGTGTATAAACGGCAAGATTAATAGATTACCGGTCAATGAAAATTGGCTCTTTGTTTGCCTTCCGAAGTTCTCAATCAAACTATCGAGATATCATTATTATTACCAAACAGAAAAAGAGGAAGTAAAAAAGCAAGCACAACAAACTTTTACATCAACACGCGAATTCAAATACAAGACCTCGCATGGATTATTAGTTATAGAGGCTATTCGTGAGTAGGAGTTTGACTAGATTGATTTATGGTCACGGTCATTTCTGGAGGATCTATATTTGGAAGAGGAATACTAACTTCGAACATAGTTACATATTCGAATTTTAAAGACGGAATCTTTATCTCAATGTTTGAGATTTTATACCCTTCAGATTCAGCAATAGAACTAATTTTCGCTAGGATTTTGAACATATGTGCTGGCAAAGTAACCATAAATTGAATGAAATGATCCGAAATTGAGCTGAAAGCATTAATTATCTCTTCCGGGGTTTTCATCATGGTATCTTTTAGAGTGCCTAGTGAATCAGTAATGGACTTTCCAACACTTTCGAAAATTCCATGTAATCGGTGGATGACATGTCCTACCCTAGTTATGATCTTTTCCACCAAACCTGTGACTTTCCCGAAAACCCCTAAGTGCAGGGGATCGTTAGAATAAGCTGGATAGTTAGTATTATGGGATAGAACTTCTTCGTTATCATGAATTTCAGTAGCGACATTGTATAGATTTTTGGAACTTAGACCAGTTAACATATGTTCTCTAATCTGCATATCCAGTTAGATACTTGTACATATTGAAATTGAATTGCTTGGTTCTAAAGTACTGTCCTATCCTTGTTCTAATCGTGATTTGGACATAATCATTAAACTATTAAAAGAGATTCAAAAATTCACGCAAGAATACAAGAATACATTGATTTGCATATATCCCATCGTGTACAAAGATTTAGATGATTCAGTCTCAGAAACATCCTAACATATAATGATGTGATATATTTGATTATACGATACAATAAGAATCTATAATTATTAAGACTCTGTAAATCCTAATAATGGTAATGCCCTTGTGCTTTGCTTTTCATCAAATAATTTGTTGTCTCTACATACTGCAGCTTCGCAGACAGTATGATTCTTGACCTCTTCAATCTTTTGGTTATAAAGCTTCTCAGACTCGTTCAGTATTATATTCCTAAGATATTCTACTTGAAGACGGTCTGGATCATAATTGGGAGAGAGATGGCATTGAGTATCGAAAATCTGATTCCTTTCATTATTTTCGTTATGATCAGCATTGCATAGAGAATTTGACATATATGCAACTGACATTGAATATTCCATGAATGATTGCAATCTGTAAGGATTATTCATCAATGACTCAATTATGGCTTCAAAGACAAGAGTTAGTAGTTGTTTATCATCTCCAAACATCTTGTTTACTTGCTGTTTTACTATCATTTCGATCTTAGTATATTCTTGACTATTCCGCAGTTCTTTTATTGTTGACTCTAACCTTATCTTCTTTAAATATAGACTTCTTTTCTCCGATTCTAGTTTTTTGCACTCAAGCCTTTGATGTTCAGCGGTGTTGCGAAGATAAATGTAGTCACCATTAAGTTTCAGGATAGCTGCATCTATATGTCGTTTCTTCTGATTAAGATTCATTACGTCTGAAAGCAAATTTTTGTACGTTTCTTTAACTTTTGGTAGTTCTCCATTGGCAACTTCAAGAAGTCTCTTTACGTGATTTAAGTCCATACCAGCAGCTTCGATTAGCCTATAGAGTTCTACAAAACATCCGATGCCATCTTTAATCTTTTCATAGACCTGATAAAGATCATGTAGTTGTTGCAAGCTCCAGTATTGCTTATACAATTCACGCACTTCGGGCTCCTTCAGATTTAGTGTAATAGCCACTTGAATTGGAGTTTTACCTTGTAAGAAAAGACTGAATGCTTGAGATGATATAGAAGTTGATTGACTTAGTTCAGTCTCCTTAATCCTCTTGTCTAAAATCGTCTTAATATCACGAGGACAGATTTTTGCCTCTCTAGCTATTTGTCGATATGTTTTATCCTGATTATAGTATAAATCTAAGACAAGCATTTCTTTTGCATGCCTTGTTAATGCTGCCATTATTGCATTTACCTATATTATATAGGTAGGATAGACCTTTAAAACTCTGTTATCGCATGTTATCAATTTATTTCCCTTGCTATCTCTGTTATCATTGCAATATCGGAATTCTAGTTGAATTCAAAATAGAATACTAATACAATTTTTTCAAATACATGAAATATTTGACCACACATCTTTAGATTATTCAACACATTCGAATTTAAAAATGACTATTATACTAACCTACTAAGCTGAAAATCGTTCGCTAAAGCATATGTTTGGACATGTTTACTGCTGTTACACGAGTCCAGTGGCCACCTATATGGAATTGCAAGAGAGATGCAGTATGTTCCTAATATAGAATGATATATTTGCCACTAAACAACGTTGAATGCAGACATCCATGAAAGTCCATATGTTTAACAAAAGTCAGAATATGTATAAAATGACACTGTACAAATGTGATTAAGGTGGAAAGGAGTTGTCTTCTCAGATTAGAGTTTTTACGTGCTCTTAACTAGTATCCTTCTAAAGATTTACACAATTGCCAACATTCTTGGATGTTCACTCTATCGGGACATTGACTGAGGATGGTTTCATAAAAGAGCAGAATGCACCAAGGGATCAACTTGGAGCAAAGACAGTAAACATTCTCTTTAATTTTGAAGTTGGAACAATTTACTGCGTGCTAGATGCACCAACTAAGGAGGCATTCAATTCTAATTTTACTTTACTGTTGTTCCTATACCGTTTTCATTATCTAAAAGAGGAAAGGTTTTAGACGTATTTTAGATAGATGATGAAGACTGCCGATGTCCCTCACAAGAAAGTCCAATGACGAGCCAAATTATGTAGAGCAGCCGATGCATGGAAAAGGATGACGAGGTATTGGCTGGCAAAGGTTTAACGATTAAATCTACTACACTTTCAACGCCAGGGTCAGGAGGTAATCGAGCCTTAACAAATTCTCGTGTATGTAAGGTGTTATGGATCCAACAACGTCATGTTCTAGTTCCTTGACCTTGGCAGTACCCTGTCCTCCAAGCGCTTGAATGGCACGTATCAGAGGTCCATACCTTGTACTGTACAAATGCCAACAATGATTTGGACTCAGTAAAGGAATGTTTATGGCACCTCGTTCGAAGTGAAGGTCCTTGACGTTGCTGCCAAGACGCTCCCGTACTATATCTGGGATTCCCCACTGCATAGGAGAAGGAGGGCTGTTAGGAGTAGATGGAACATGTTTTCCAATAGCCGCAAAGAACTTTCCTACGGCATTCTCAGGAGGCCAAGTTGTAAACGCGATACGGCCTCCTTGCTTTGTGACTCTGATAAGCTCCTTTGCGGCAACCGTTGGGCGAGGAGTAAACATGTGTCCTAGACTTGAGAACACTACATCAAATGAATTATCAGGAAAGGGAAGATCTTCGGCATCACCCTCTTTCCACTCAATTCTTTCTATTAAGCCAGCAAGGGCTGCTTCTTCCTTTGCGTGTTCCAAAAGTCCAGGTGTGATGTCTATCCCAATTACTTTTGCCCCTGCCCTGCATGCAGTGACGGCTGTAACACCAGTACCACATGCTACGTCGAGCACATACTCACCACGACCAACACCAGCGGTGCGTACTAAGTGAGCAGACATAGGAGAATTGAAAGTCGCTATGTCGATAAAAGAGCCCAAGGCCCAAGTTGCCTTCGCTTTCTGCTTGAGATCCGCAACAGGGTCGCTCAAAATCGAATCTACATAGCCTTGCCTGGTATTAAGACTTATGAAGACGCTACCATTCCTGCTGCGAAGCTAGGATAGCAACCGTAAGAATAATCATTAGACTCAGATGTGGTATAAAGCGTTCTACTCGCATACTCAAATATCGTTAGCGATATGGCAAGAGATTTGTGCTCGAGGGCCTGCCCCTTTGCCAGTAATTCTTTAGCAAGAATAATAGAAAAGACGCTCGCATTTCTTCGGAATTAATGAACGTCTAGTCCGAGACCAGATATTTATGATGCGAAATGGATGAGGATAGGCTAGCATGCCTAAAGATACCTAAAGGATCAATATGTGCTACATTATCAAGAATGGTATCGTCTTATTCTCATGTGCTTGATTAACTGGAAATTGATACTTCTTTTTACAGGATTCCTAAGCATTAGCAATAAATTCGCATCAGAAACCTTCACCAGCTGATTGGAATCCTCATCCAGATGTTCTGATGGCAGCAACATAAAAATTTGTTAGTGGCAAAAAAAGAAGTCCTTGAATATCGAACAAGTTGAACAGAATTAAGGATACCATCATGTATTCTGTCTATCTTACTTTACTGATCCTTCTCACATACTGCGCCGAATTTGTGAGATCCTGTTGGACAGCTTCCATCACCATTGGGATTTACTAGTACATGGAAACCACCTTGTCCTGCTGGCGGAGTCGTACCACCAGTATTGCCTGTTTGGGTTGTTGGAGTGGAACTTTCATCGGGTAAACAACCAGACCCCACTATGTGCCATCCTGGAGCGCAACTGGGTGGCTGATTGAGTGGGTCGCCAGGAGCCCTTGGAAGAAATTTCTCATTACTCACACAACTTCCTCTGCCAGTATCACTATAACCTTCTACATGAGTTCCTGCAGGACAATGAAATCCGGCTGGTTCACAGAGGTTATTGTTTGTGGTGCTTTTCTCATAACCTGTAACACAACTTCCATCAGGTTTAGGAAGGTCTGCAGTCACACATTTGTTAGAATGTACGTCAATGTAAACCTCTCCTACACATTCTTGTTTAACCGGTGGTGGTGGAGGTGGCAGTGTTGTAGGAGTTGCACGCACACACTGATCACTACCACTACCAGGAATTGTAGTAGTTCCTGGAGGGCACCTTGCGTCATGCACGCATTTATTACCAATTAAAACCGTTCCTGGGTGAATTTCGCCCAGGCAGGTCTCAGCTGGAAAAGTAGGATTAGGGCCAGCGAAACCTTTTGATGTATCCGGTGGAGGATTGGCAGATGTTGTATTGTGTGTCTTTAACGGGGACAATTGAATAAAACCACCTAAAGCATCTTGTTTAGTTCCAGGTATAACAGCTGTCACACACTTATCGTCAGTTGTCAGAAGTGTTCCTGATGGACACATTCCACTTGGAAGTTTCTGCTGACTATCAATTTCACATTGTACATCAGTACTATGGTATCCTGATGGACAAGTTCCATCTTGAAGTTTAGCAACATTTGTTGGTACATTGTAGCGTGCCTCTACTGGTGGTGGTGGTAATCCCAAGCCACCACCTCGTGCATCAATTCCCGGACACTTACCATTTTCATCTATTGGTAGTGGTGGACATGTTTGCTGAGTTAGAGTCTGCGTAGGAGCAAGTTGTTTTGGTTGTGAAGGCTCTGCTGGAGGTGTGTTGGATGGAGGGGCTGCAGGAGGAGTTTCTACAGGAACGTTCTTAAGACAAATAATAGAGCCAGTTCCAGGCTGACCAGCATTACCAGAGCTACCCACACTATAAGCTCCTTCTGGACATTTGCCATCTGGATTTGCAGGTACTTCCACTTGTTTTGTCTGGACACATTTGCCATTAGAATAGAGTGTTGCACTTGCTGGACAATTTGATGCTGCTTTAGCTGCAGAGCATGCTGCTCCTGCGGAGTTTGGCCCGCATATAAGTGAGGCTTGTTGTGGTGTTGAACCATCTTGACAGATACCATTAGCAGCTGGTATCGAACCGTCTTTACAGGTTTGTTGAGGAGATAGAGTCTGTAGTGGAGCAACGGTTTGTTTTGGTGTTGTACTGGTTGGACAGTTACCCGTAAGATCTGGTGCAGATCCATCGAGACAGGTTGATTGTTGATTTGTGGCTGGCGGTGGTGTAGTTGTCTCTCCTCCACTAGTATCTACTGCTGTTGTAGGACATTTACCATCAGCATCGGGTTTTGAGCCATCAGGACAGGCTTCTTGGTTTGTCGGAGCCTGGGCAGACGGGGTATTACTAGTATCACTACTGCTGCCGCCACCTCCCTCTGTAGATGTTGTTCCTCCGCCTCCACTATTATCGCTGCTTCCGCCTCCACTATTATCGCTGCCTTTGTCTTTATTACCACTGCCTCCGCCACTGCTACTGTTATGCTTTTTGGCAAAAACTATACCAATATCACCTGTAAAGGGAACTGTTGAAATTGATGAAACGAGTATCAAGATAACAAATATCACAAAAACTGTCGAACCATATTTTTTCGGCGATTTTTGTATCAAAATCGCGTCTGCACTCCCAATCGACTAAACCTTGCCATTACAATTTATTTAGATGTGGTGTAATAATTAAGGTTTTATAGTAACTTTATCCTAGCATGAAGAACATATGGAACGATGTTAGATAATGTGCTACATTGTGGTACCAATCACGTGGAACACTATCCCATAATGTCCCACAATGTGAAATGATTACGAGCATCATGGACTTTGTTTGCATTTCCATTTTTTCTCTGACGATGACAAAGGCATTCCTAATTTCCACCCATATAGCCTGACTGAGCATCTGCGTGCGAGTGATTTATTGTGAGACACACTATTATCATTTGGAAGTTTTTGCCTTTGGGTGGTGTTTGTAAAACTCTACCGCCGTCACTATTTTGGGCCTATACCAGTTTTTCCAAATTTATTCATTTATTGATAGCTATGTAAATACATTATCTCTAATTAGAGAAGCACTAAAGTCGACAGCATTATGAATGTCAACACTGCGTCTGGGAGTGATATTGATTCAGAAACTGGTGGCAACCAAAATGTGTCTTTTGGTGTAGACGTTTGTGCTGCTACTGTTCCATCTTCGTTCTGTGTTACCACTGCACTTCTTGTACTAGTAGCAGGCTCCGTGCCCGTGCTAGATGGTTGAGCTAGTGGTTTCTGCTGATTTTGCTGCTGGTCAGCGCCTGATTGACTAAAAGGTATTCCTAGCGTGTTTTGAATTGGTTCAGATAGTAGTCCGTCCGGAGTAGGTGTTGGTGCTTTTGTACTAGTAGCAGGCTCCGTGCCCGTGCTAGATGGTTGAGCTAGTGGTTGCTGCTGATTTTGCTGCTGGTCAGTTGATGGACCATTATTTTGTGGTGATAATGACACAACGCAATCTTTTGTAACGATAACGGAACATGGTGTCTGTTCGCCTGCAGTGGTTGGAGGAGCTGCATTCTGTTCTATTGTTTGAGAACAATTAAAGATCCTGTGTTACATTTTAGTTACTTCTGTCATCTCGTGTTACCAGCACTGTTTCGTTTTGAACCCAAGCGTCTTCATAAAAATCATTTGTTGTGTGACACTGTTTGATTAACAATGCATCCACCTCCATTTCTTGCGCAAAGAAATAAGTTAATTGAAAAAAAACAATTCGTACTGAGTAGACACGATGCCTATTCTTACTATGACACTGAATGTTGGAATTGTTCAGCGAATTGTAGCAGTTACTTAAATGTCTTTATACTTCAAATAAACATTGAGGAACCGTACTTCATTATTGGGTACCACACTTATGGCAATATAGCCCATTCTCTTTACTCCCTTCGGGCAACATTGATAGCTATTTCCGATTAGTAAGAACATCAGTGAACCAGGCTTACATACCCTGGCGCCAGCCTCAAGCAATCTCAATGGATTAGGTAGGTCTGTTCTATACATTGTTATGGCATTTTTGAGGTTATACGGGGGATCACCCCTCCATCTGTTAAATATTCCGCTTGAAATGCCATCAAGCTTCTGGGCATCACCGACGTAATCTGGATTCATGGCTGGATTGATGTCAACAGTGAATGGAGCAGAAGGAGATGAAGTCGAGTTTCTTCCCTTGATGTTACGGCTACAAACTTCAATTGTATTTTCTTCGATTCCAAAAATACGGTCAATCATCTCCAAATAGTTATACGGATAACTGCCTCCGCTTTTTCCCCTCATCGAAATACTTCCATGTATAAAGTATCGGCTTTCCTCATTAACATATAAGACACCTGACGCTGGACTTGCCAGAATGGTATAAAATCTATTGTTGTTACCATCAGTCTGAAATTCGTATGTACATTTTATAATGTCAAGAATGTTGAAGTTATTTGAGTTTTTATTTGAAATCTTGCATGCATGTGTCTCCATAAAGAATTTGTCACCTTTAACTTTACAGTTTTTACATCCGAAGATGTCAGAATGTCCTAATCGATAGATTGTGTTGGATATGTTTAGATTATTATGAAAGCCTGAACCGAAGTCAGATTCTGAAGGCTCTGAAGGCTCTGAAAGCTTTGTAGCGCTGTCAAGCAGTCTGTCAGTTCTTTCTGTTATATTATTTAAATTATTATCAGAAGTTTCTTCAAATATTTTAGGTATATCATGTAGATTATTTGTATGTTCTACACTAGGCTTTTTCTCAGTAGTATCCTGTACCTTCCTAAAGCCTTCAGACCCTTCAGACCCTTCAGCCTTATCTGCAGTAGGAAGCTTGAGCTGAATACTAGTTTCAATGTCGTAGGATTTGCCAATTTTTGCAAGTTTTTCTGAATCAAATATTAGGATATTGCCTTTTTCTTTATGCCTTCGTTGAGCTCCGAGCTTGTCACATATGATGTTGGTTATCGAGTTGCGGTATACGATTCCAAAATCTGCAGTCTGGTATTCATTCGGCTTTCTTTCATCATAGTAACCATCTATTCCACCGGCTTTTATTCGATGCCATATTGAACTAGCTGGTAGTTCATTCCCATATTCTGAAACAAGATTGATTATTGTAGGGTAAAGGGCTACCTCAATTGTGCTTTCTTTTCTATGTTTTTTGACTGCAAGGAAGTGTTCGAGCATGGACTTGATTTCGGTTTGTGTTTCTATCTTGCTGTCATGAAAGAGCTGTAATATTGGTTTGCACAGCTCTCTATTTCTGCGCTTTAATCCGGTATCAATATCTGGAACTTGATCATTGAAATGAAGTAAACGATAGATAAGCAGTAATTTCCGGAACGATCGAAGGCGATCAAGTCTACTCTTACAGGCTGCATTTCCTTGTGGGTTTAAAGTTTCCTTGATGTCAAACTTTGGGTCTCCTGCATAAGCAGTAGAAGAGAACGTTCTATCATAGACTCCCTTTGCTTCTGTAAGACTCATTGATCGTTCCCCGATAATAATTTTAAGACCAAAAGTAAAGAAGAATTCTTGACGCAGCGTATTCGTGTTTATCTTTGGCACCTTGCCGTTAAGTTGATATCCTGTTTTGAGGATAGCCATCATTTCAGGTGATTTATCGATTTTATCAGCTTCATCAAGTATAATTGTGCATTGTCCAGGTTCGATAGTTCCCAAGCATCGAAAAATGTTTGCTGCAGATGGATCAGTCATATAGACTGGGCGATAACCAGTTGCCTCAAAGGTTATCCCTAGACTACTTTTGCCACTGTCATTATCACCTACAATACTATCATAATGGGCTGTTGCAAACTTGTCTTGAAAATATGAAAATATGATGTCGGTAGCAAATAACACTAGTTTGTCATGATCTTGATCGTTGTAGTCTTGCACAACCTCTTTAGCTTTTAAATAAAGTGAATCAATATAGGCTTGCTTTGATTGTTCTAAATAATTTTGAATTTCATCTTTATTAGAAAACTCATATGGTTCGTATGGATACTCTTCATGACTTGGGGCTCTAATTATTCTATTAATCTCTTCAATATGTTGAATGACTTCAAGGTTCCCATTCTCATATTTTAGGAAAACAGGTCGGCCTTCTAATAGGATAGCTTCGTGTAATGTAGTCCTTCCTCTATTAGAATACCTGAAAGCTGTAAATTGGCGCTTTAGTGGCTGATCCTTCTTAGCACCATAATTGTCAGGTTTGTTTCGGTTTTCTCTCTCCTTTCGGGATTGGTTATTATCATTATTAATTTTCCCACCGTTACCATCGTCCTTACCGTTACCATTGCTGTAATTGTAATGCCAATGGTGTTGTCTGGCCTCTCTTTCTACAATTGCAGATATACGTAAGTACACAACTTTACTAATTATTTCTGATCGTTTGGATTGCTGTTCTTTTGTTAGATCATATCCTGTCTTCAATCTATCCAGTTCATCTTCGTCGCTATCGACTAATTCGTCCACTGTAAGTGGAAACCCCTTAAGGAGTTCTTTATCGGCGTCGGATAATGTGGTTAAATATTCCTCCAGGGTGAGATTGTCGGACTCGGTTGTCAATTATTCAGATGCTTCCTCTCCCTTTTCCCAGCCTTCTTTGAATGCATCAGTCGCCGTCCGAATCATCTTCTTACGTATTGTTAAATCCGTATCCCCGTAGAACTCATTATCAGGATCGATATCTTCGGGTTCATCCTCCTCATTAGTACCATAATCATATTCTTCTGGAGGACAGTTTTCGCTGTAAATATTTTCGTCCCAACAGTTGTCTAGCGCCTTCAACAGGATTTTTTCGAAATCCCTTAGACGCTTCTCAGTCGTCATGAAGGCTTCTAATTGATAGCCTGTGAGCTTGTATTTTTTAACCTGCTCAGGTGTGATTGCTACAAGACGGAACTCAACTGGGACTGGAATACAAAATTCATCACTTCCGCCCTGATACCATTTCAACCCCGCCTCTACATTTGCCCTAATTTTATGACCTGCTTCATCAAAGTCACCGAAGTACAGTATGACTATTTTTTTTATCCAGTCATGTTTATCTGCGGTTTCTCTCAGCGCTTTACAGAATTCGAACATGTAAGGAGTGCTTGTCCAACCTCTTACACAACCAACTTTAACAGACCTGTCATGTTGGAATTTCAAAAGGTCCGGCTGAAACGTATCAGATTCACATAAGAGTTGACAATAGACGGGTTGCATGTACCATCTGCCTGGCATGACACCTTTTTTGCCTGGATAGCATGAACCATCGTAGGTCAGAATTTCATCTTTACAATCCTGGATGGCATTATTGGCAACCTCTATAGGATCATCAGGTGGTAAATCAGGAGTTGGATCTGATGGCTGGGACACGTCCCAGCGGCCTTTCGTCTCCCTCTTATCGTCCCTGAAGCAATCGATTGGAAGCCTTGGCAGATTGGTTGGTTTCATGTATGTGGAGTCTACTCCTCTTCTTGCTTCTGCTGTTTTTTCAGCAAAATGTTTATAGTTTGAGTCAGTCTTGGTTAATACCCCGAGCTCTATCAGACGATAATACATTTTCCTAAGTGATGGAACTATTCCCTGTCTATCATAGAAGGAGAGCTCTTCACCAGCCCTTTTGATGATATTATACCATTTTCCGGGAGACTGATTGGTTTCAATCAATCAGTTAACCCAACTCCCAGCGAATATCTTTTTTGCTTGCTAAGAATAGAAATAGCTCATCGACAAAGTATTCAGTTGTCCACTCATCATTTGCAGCAGTAACGCGTATATCTATGTTAGAACCAATATTCAAATGTGGTACTGCAGCTCCATTGCTGATGTACTTACAATCACTGCAGTCGCAGAGGGGACCAACCTAGCTTGCGATTGCAGTGAAAAAGTAGTCTTTCCCAGTAACAAGCCCTAAACTTCCAGTTTCTTGATGAGGATGCCTTCAGGTCTACCTTCGACAATAACGTGTGACGGCTCATCCAACTGGTATTCTTTTGCAAAGTCCTTTGGTATTACCAATGTACAGGAAGTGCGACCGGTCAGCCAGGTATGGATTATCTCCTTTTGAATCTTTTCTTTATTTTTATTAGATTCCATATAATGCAGAAGTTCAAGAAAGTGCTTTTAACAATTTCGAGGAGTTATACTATATGACGCGTAAAAAGTATAACTACCCACTTGGAGTAATCAGGCCTAAAAAAACTAATACGAGATTTACTGAAGACGAATTTGAAATTCTTGAGCTTCTTGCCCAAGAAAAAAGCCGTACTATAATGGATGTAACGAATGCTATCAAAAATTCGAAAATACAAAGAGATTACAAAAACGTATATTATCTTGTACAAAAACTGAGATCATATGGGTTAATCGAGGAAGAAGCGAATGTTGAACGAACTAGACGAAGACGTAACAAAAGATATTACAAACTAACTGACGAGGGCATATATCAATTGTTCCTAAATTTGAGATATCATGGAATACTTGCCGATCAAATGCTGGTAAGGAAAGGAAAGGAACCGGTCTCACACATTAGCAATTTCATGAAGTATTATGGAAATAATATAATATTTGAAAAGTTTTTGTATCCCTACTTTGAGAAACAAACAATTTATTCTTCAAACATTCATTTCCTTACCAGATTATTCAAATTTGTGCATGATTGTTGCAAGCAGTCGGATCTAGGAGATAAAATACCATATATGATTCCACAATTCTCATGGAATAAAGTGCCTGGTGAAAATGATAAGGAATTATTAACATCTATAAGAGAGGTCTTTGAAATAGATAACCTGGATAACGCTATCATAGCAAAATCGCCTGATGGAAATGCGATAAAATTAACCGCTTCCAAGCTCAGTATCGTTATTAAATTAGAGAAAACCGAAGGAAAAGCGATAGCCACAAAAGAGTCTAATACCGAACCTAAAAAATACGAATATAAAATATTAAATTACTTTTCAGAACTTACGGCATTTAGGCCTAAAATTAACAACGGAAGATTTGATAGTACGAGGTTAGTTGAAATGACAATGTATGATCTGGTTACAGATATAGGAAGTACCTCTGCCCGTACACAGCAAGAGGACATCATTAGGCTTCTTGCTAAGGATACAAAATTCATGAATGTTGTAGAGGAAATACATACTAGATTCACAAACGGCTACAATCGGCTAATGGCTATCAGAAAGAATTCATAGCAAGGCGAACCTTTTGATTACACATACGATGCAATGAGTCGCTTGTAAAGGTAAAATAGCTCAAGCACGTTGCTTCAGTTGCTGTACTTCTACCATTAGTTTCATTACCTGATCTGATAGAGTAGCCAATGCATCATCTTTCTCGTGGAGCTTTGCATTAAGGAGATAATCATTATTAATGGTCTTTTCAGTTAATTCTCTAATTTGTTTTTGAAGAACGACATGTTCTCCATTTATAGTAAGTAATTGGACCGCTTTCAAATAGTCTTCTAAAACTTCTGCCTCTGTTGGCCTCCAGTATGATTCTGAAATCCCCAAATCATGACCCATAGTTATCTCAACATTAATTGGCTTCATGACTTGTTCCGCTCTTGACTTGTAAAACTTGCGATAGCCATGTGCACCCTTCCATTCATGACGCTTTTTCCCCGATGGAAGTACATGTCGAATTCCCTGTTCCCACAAGGCCCTGTCTAATAACCTCTTAACTGCGATACTTTGTAACTTCTTAGGATTAGTGGCTAATCCCCATCTTGCTCCATAGTTCATATTCGTTGTCTGCCACAAATCCCTCCTAACCCATGATTCCTCAGTGATCATCTCGCCATATGAAGCTCGGAAATCTATCCAGTCTTTGATTGCATCATATGCTTCAGGTGTAATGAAAGTGTAATAT